>DASXDC010000035.1:0-25236 GCA_036490855.1 Chthoniobacterales bacterium | reverse complement strand
TTCAACTCGACCTGCGACACGAGCCGGCGCAATTCCGTAATATTGCGCACTTCACGGCCGTCGAATTTTTCGATCACGTCACCGCGCTGAATCTTCGCCTGGGCCGCGGGCGAATTTGGCAAGACCGCTACGACCGGCACGCCTGAGCCGTTGCCCGAGTTTGGTTGCCCGGGCTGGAAAGCGGTCGTTTCGATCCCGAGATAACCGCGAATGATGCGCCCTTTTTCGAGCAGACTCTCGAGCGCCATCCGCACGGTGTTGGAAGGAATCGCAAAACCAATTCCCTGCGAGCCGCCGCTGCGCGAAATAATCGCGGTATTAATCCCGATGACTTCACCTTTGAGATTGATCAGCGGTCCGCCGCTATTCCCCGGATTGATCGCCGCGTCGGTCTGCAGATAATCGCCGAAGCCATCGACTCGATTCGGCCGGCCCTTCGAGCTGATGATTCCGTCCGTCACGGTTTCGTCGAATCCAAATGGATTGCCAACCGCTAGCACGAAATCCCCCGCCTGGACCGCGTCGGAATCGCCGAGCTTCAATGGCTTCAAATTCGGTTCGTCCACTTTCAGTACCGCGAGATCCAATTCCTTGTCCGCCCCGATCAACTGCGCTTTTTTCGTGCGCCCGTCGCTCAGCACGACCTCGATTTCGTCCACCTGATCAACGACGTGATTGTTCGTGATGATGTGACCTTCCTTCGTCACGATCACGCCCGAGCCGAGGGAATTTTCGACAAGAGCCTCATCCGCGGGGCCGCGGAATTGGCGGTAATTCCCCCGGAAAAAATCGAACGGATCGAGTCCATATTGCGGCCGGCGAATTCGTTTTGAAGTTTTGATACTAACGACTGACGGCACCACACCGGCGACGAGTCTTCGTCGCTCATTGCTTAACGAAGCCAGGCTCGCCACCGCCTGCGGATCGACCGCCGCGTGATCGGCCAGGGTATATTTTTCCGGAGTTCCGTGCGGCTTGAGACTGAGGCGGCCGTGCCGCAACTGATAGTCATAAAGAAGCGAAACCCCCGCACTGAGCACGAGGACCAACAAAAGAAATTTAAGCAGATTTTTCATTAACTGACGTGAGAGAAAGTTTTTCCCACTTCTTCGACAACCAAACGTCGGAAACGTTGATTCTCCGGCTCCTCCAGGAGTGGATCGTCGCGAAAGATTTCGCTCGCCGCCGCCCGTGCGCGCTGCATTAGTTTCGCGTCCGCTTGCAAATTTCCGAGCTTTAATTCAGGCAGGCCGCTCTGTGCCGTCCCGAGCAAATCGCCCGGGCCGCGCAGCTCCCAATCCGCTTCCGCGACCTCGAAGCCGTTGTTTGTTTTCTCGAGAATAGAGAGCTTTGCGATTGTCTCCTCGGAAGGATCGGAACGCAGGAGAATGCAATACGATTTGTGTTCGCCGCGGCCGATGCGGCCGCGCAGTTGGTGCAGTTGGGCGAGGCCGAAACGTTCCGCATTTTCAACTAGCATCACCGTCGCATTCGACACGTCGACACCGACTTCGATCACCGTCGTGCTGACAAGGACGCTCGTTAGGCCAAGTCGAAACCGCTCCATGACTGCCTGCTTCTCCGGCGCCGGCACGCGGCCGTGCAGCAGCTCACAGGTGAACGGCTGAAGCCGCTCCCGCCATTTCTCAAATTCCGCCGAAGCGGCTTTCGCCTCCAGCTTTTCGCTCTCGTCGATCAGCGGATAAACGATGTAAGCCTGCCGCCCGGTTTCCAATTCGCGACGCAAGAATGCCAGGACATCGGGCAGTTTTGTTTCATCGCGCGCGGCGGTGATGATCCGCCCGCGCAGGGCCGGCATCTCGTCGATCGTCGAGACATCGAGATCGCCGTAGAGGCTCATCGTGAGAGTGCGCGGGATCGGCGTCGCGGTCATGACGAGTACGTCCGGCGCCGGCTCGCGGCTCGTTAGGCGAGCGCGCTGCACGACGCCAAACTTATGCTGCTCATCGATCACGACGAGGCCAGGCTTCTCAAGTCCCTCTGGTTCATAAAGCAGCGCGTGTGTTCCGACAAAGACCTCACCGAACTTTCGGGCGCCGTTATACGGAGCAGAATCCTCTTCCGCCTTGGCGAAAAGCGGGAGCGGATCCTCTTTCCGCGTGCTGGTGCGAAGCGAGACGGAGACGCCTAGCGGCTCAAGCCAGCGTCGCAGCACGGCGTAGTGCTGCTCGGCCAGGATTTGCGTCGGGGCCATGAGCGCGGTCTGAAAACCGGCTTCGACCGCGAGAAGCAGCGCAGCGATCGCCACGACCGTTTTGCCCGAGCCGACGTCGCCCTGGAGCAGCCGATTCATCGGAATCGGCGCGGCCAGATCACCGCGCAGCTCATCGATCACCCGCGTCTGTGCACTCGTTAGGGCAAAAGGCAGCGCGCGAAGGAATTTCGCGAGCAATTCTCCCGGACCGCTGTGAGCCGCACCGCTCTGCGCGCGGAAACGGGCGCGGCGCGAAGCAAGCAGCATCTGCATCGCGAAAAATTCACCGAGCACGACCGTCTCACGCGCCGCCGCAAGCGATTCCTCGCTTTCAGGAAAGTGAATCTCGCGAGAGGGAATGCTACTCTGTTTCCGAGCCAGCCTCGCCGGCAACTCAATCGTTAGGCTGCCCCTGTCGCACTCCGCCAACAGACGATGGATCAGCCCGCGCAGCACCCGCTGTGAGAGCCCTTCGGTCGCCGGATAAATCGGGGTGATGCGCCGGAAGTGAATCGAAATCTCCTCATCGTTTTCAATCACTTCAAACTCCGGGTGTTCCATGCAGATCCGCTGCCCGCGCAGGCGCGGCTTTCCAAAAACGACGAGACGCTGCCCGACCATGATCATCTTCTGGACGTAATGCAGATTAAACCAGCGCAGAACGAGCGGCTGGCTAAGCGCGTGCGCGCCATCTTCCTGCAGCGTGGCCTCGAAGATCTTGCGGCCGCGCCCGAAGCGATTGAAACGCGTCTTGGCCACTTCGCCGCAGAGGCAGATCGCCACCTCGCTTTCCTCGCGCGGGAAACGCGCAAACTCGCGCCGGTCCTCGTAACGCCGCGGGTAGTGCGAGAGCAAGTCGCCCACCGTCTCGATGCCGAGCCGGCGCAGCTGCATGCTGCGCGCTCGCGGGATCCACTCGATCTCGCCTAACGAATGCTCCGGGGACAAAATCACGATTCCATTCCCGTCGCGCTCCGCAACGCCTCCACCTGCATCTGCAAACGAAGTTCTCCTTCGTACTCGTCAGTCGCGATTTTGAAGGCGACGTCCCACGGCGGATTAGGCAACGGCTCCTCTGCCCCGCCGAAAAAAATCGCGCGCTGGAAGCGTCCGTTCTGTCGCAGCCGCAGGACAAGATGCCGCTCTTTCAAAATCTGCGGCGCAACCGTCGGCTCGACGTTGCGCGCCAGGAAGAGCGGCTGCGGATTACCCTGGCCAAACGGCTGGAGCAGCTCGTGCCAGCGCAGCAGGGTCCAGTTGAGATCGGATAAGCGCAATTCGGCATCGAGAAGAAGTCGCGGCTCGAGTTGTTCGACAGAAAGCAATCCGCCGCAAATCTCGACAAACTTCGCGGAGAAGGCCGCGAGATTCTCTTCTCGAATCGTGAGGCCAGCTGCCATCTCGTGGCCACCGAATTTCTCGAGCAGATCGCCGCAGTTGGCGAGCGCCCCGACTAACGAAAAGCCTTCGATGCTGCGCCCGCTTCCTTTGCCGCAACCGGTATCGTCGAAACCGATGATGATCGCCGGACGATGATAGCTGCGGGCAATACGGGAGGCGACAATGCCGAGCACTCCTGGATGCCAGCCGCGCTCGCCGAGGACGATGGCGGTCGCGTCGCCCAACTCCTTCCGCGCGATTTTCTCCTCGGCCACCCGCGCGATTTCACGCTCGAGACTTTGCCGCTCGCGGTTCTGACCATCGAGCTCCGCCGCAAGCTGCCGCGCCTCGGTCGAGTCAGTGGTGAGGAGAAGATGGAGCGCCTTTTCCGCGTTCGTTAGGCGCCCGGCCGCGTTGAGCCGGGGCCCGATCCGAAACCCGATGTGCTCGGCTACGATCGGCGGACGCACCTTGGCGAGCTCGAGGAGCTGGCTCATGCCTAACAATCGCTGGGCCGCAATCTCCCGCGCACCATGGTGAACCAAAATCCGGTTCTCTCCTTCCAACGGAACGATATCGGCCACCGTCCCGAGAGCGACGAGGTCAAGCCGCCGGCGCAGATCGAAGTTCGGAAGCGGCCGCGTCTTGAGGAGCGCGTGACAAAGTTTGAAGACGACTCCGACGCTGCAGAGATAACGAAAATCGGAGCTGGGCGCGGCTTTTGGATTCACGAGCGCGATGCAGTCCGGCAGTTCCTTCTTCGGTTCATGGTGATCGAGCACGATGACATCTGCGCCTCGCGCGCAAAGGTCGGCGATCTCAGCGCACGACGAGGTGCCGCAATCAACCGCGATGAGAAGCGACGGCCGATGCGCCTCCCAGCAGCGTTCGATCGCCTCCGCGCTCAGACCGTAGCCTTCCTCGAGACGCATGGGCAAAAAAAGCGCCGGAGTCGTTCCGTAGGCGATCAGGATCTCGTTCAACAAGGCGAGCGAGGTCACACCGTCGACGTCGTAGTCGCCATAGAGCACGATCTTCTCGCGGAGATCGATCGCCTTCAGAATGCGATCAACCGCCAGGCGCATCTGCGGCAGAAGAAACGGATCCCGCAAGTTGCGCAAACGCGGGCGAAGGAAATCGCCAGCCTCGGCGTCGGTGCGAAAACCTCGGCGCTGCAGGAGGTGCGCGATGCAGGGAGGACCACAGACTTCCTGCGAAAGACCGGTCCTATCCGCCACGCCATCGGCAGCGGCGAGAATCCAGCGGCGAATCCGTTTCATCTCGCAGCGTCGTTAGGCGAAAAGCGCCGCCAATCGCTGAGCATCGAAGGGCGCGTGAACCTTGGCATCGTTATCAAAGTAAACGAAAACGTCGCGTCCGCGTCGCCAGCGTCGAATCCGCTCAGCCCACCACTCGAGCGCGCCGTCGCTGTAGCCGCTGACGTAGAGCTGAGTGTCGCCATGCAACCGGCAGTAGACGAGATTGGTCGTCAGCTCCTCCGTGTATGGCCAGCGTCCGGCAGTGTCGGCAAAAACGAAGGCGTCCTCTTGTTCGCGAAGGAGGGCGAAGAACTCGGGAACGAGAAAGCTCGGGTGCCGAATCTCAACTGCGTACCGAAGCGGGCGTGAGTGATCGACCTCGAGCCAGGGCTTGCCCTTCAGCTTCTCGTTATGCTCCTGCCCGAGCAGGGCGGCCTGAGCGGTCGTGCGCGGGAGGAGCGCGAAGAAATCGCGAAAGCGTTCTTGATTCCAGCCAAAATTTGGCGGGAACTGCCAGAGAATCGGACCGAGCTTTTCGCGGAGCGCGAGGAGACCGGAAGCGAAGAAATTAGCGAGCGGCGCACGCACGTCGCGCAACTTTTTCAGATGGGTGATGAAACGCGGGCCTTTGATTGCGAAGAGAAAATCGAATGGCGTTTCCTCATACCACTTTTGAAAGCTGCCCGGGCGTTGCAGCGAATAGAAGGTGCCGTTGATTTCAATTGTGTTGAGCGCGCGGCTGGCAAACTCAAGCTCGCGCTTTTGCGGATGTTTCGGCGGATAAAAAACGCCGCGCCACGGTTTGTAATTCCAGCCCGAGATGCCAATGCGGAGCAGGCCGTTGCGCCGCATTAAATGAGAGCGGGCGGCGGTGGAACACTCGGGAGAAGCTTTTGCGTGGCGCATTGTTTGGCGAATTCCTGGAACCCCTGTTTTTCTTCCTTAGCGAAAGAGAAGCGCAAGCAATCCCGAAAATAAAATTCGCAGAAGGCGCGGCGAGATTCCGGCTGCTCGGCGAGTAGCGGATTGAGATTCACGAGATTCGCGTGCGCGATCGCGCGCAGTGCCTGCGCGAGGTTTTCTCGGTCCGGATAACCGGGGCGAACGAGCCAGAGCGCGTAAACGAAGGGAAGTCCGGTCTGCGCTTTCCAGTCTGCGCCGAGATCCAGAATCTCGATCCTTTCATCGACCTGTTCGCGGAAACGAATTGCCTGGTCGCCGATAAAAAGTTGTCCGCGCGTTGCGCTCAGCGCACCACTCGCGACGAAGCGCGGGAAGCAGCCGCGTTTGCTTAACAAACAACGCAGGAGATTGACGGAAGTTTCTGAAGCCGGATCGACGATCACCTCGTGCAAATCCTCGAGCGCACCCGGATGAGCGAGGACGACGCTGTAAACCGCACCGTTGGAAGCGATCGCGACGCCATCAACGACGGAGTAAACCGGATGCCGGAGATATTCGAAGCTGGAGACGAGGGCCACGTCGAGTTCGCCGAGGGCGAGCTCGCGGCATAGAACGGAGGGATGATCGAAGCGCACTTCGTCTCGCCAACCCCGAACAAGGGGGCGGGCGTTGAGATATTTGACGCAGCCGAGCCGGAGCGGCGGACGTTCGTTAGGCGCAGGCAAGATTGGCCGCGGGTCGCCGGGAAGCGCTCGCGCCGGCCGACGTCAGATGGTTGTAATAGCTGTCGCGCTGCACTGGGACCCGGCCGGCTTCGCGGATCACCTGCCGGAGTGTCTCGACGGTTTGCTCCTCCGGCGTTTTCGCCCCTGCCATGTGGAAGATTTTTTCTCGCATGATTGTGCCATGAAGATCATCGACGCCATAGGCGAGCGCGACCTGCGAGAGGGGCAACCCGAGACTGACCCAATAGGCCGTGATGTGATCGATGTTGTCGAGATAGATCCGGCTGACGGCGAGATTGCGCAATTGCTCGAAGGCAGTCGCACGCGAGATGTGGGCGAGGATCGTGCTGTCGGGTTCGAAGGCGAAGGGAATGAACCCGGTGAAGCCGCCCGTCTCATCCTGCAGCGTGCGCAATTGTCGCAGATGGTCGACCCGCTGCTCGTTAGTCTCGATGTGGCCGTAAAGCATCGTGCAGGTGCTGCGCCCGCCCATCTGGTGCCAGGTGCGATGCACGTCGAGCCATTCGGCGGCGGTTTCCTTGCCGCGGCAAAGTTCGTCGCGCACGAGCGGATCGAAAATTTCCGCGCCTCCGCCGGTGAGGGAATTAAGTCCCGCCTCACGCAGAACGCCGAGTGTTTCGGCGATTGATTTTTTGAAAATCCGGCGCGCCAGATGGCGAATCTCAATCGCGGTAAAAGCCTTTATCTGCAGCCGCGGATCGAGCGCGCGTAAGCGTCGGATGAGGTCGAGATACCAATCCTTACCTAACGTCGGGTGCAATCCGCCGACCATGTGGACCTCAGTGATACCAGTGGCGAGCGCCTCCTCGACCACGGCGACGATCTCGTCGATCGAGCTTTCGAAAGCGTGCGGGTCGCGCTTCTTCGCTGCAAAAGCGCAGAACTGGCAGGAGAGAACGCAGATGTTCGAATAGTTGATGTAACGGTTGAGGATGTAGGTGGCGACATTGCCATTCTTCCGCTCCCGGACCGCGCTCGCCATGACGCCGAGAGCATTCAGTTCCGTCGAACCGTAGAGGGTCAGCGCATCGGCGTCGGTGATTCGCTCATTGCCTTCGATCTTATCTGCGACCGGTCGGAGCGATGATGGGATGAGCGAAAGTTTCATTGAAGAATCTGCGTTCGGCGCGGGGAAACTCGGCGGGTTATGATGCACAGCAGCACTGGGCGATGCAACTAAAAGCAGGACGCGAAAATGAAGAGGGCGAACCCAAACCAAAGGTCCGCCCCCTTCCAACCCCAACAACGAGTCTCCTTAGAAATCGCGCTCTTTCGCAGTGCTCATGAAACGAAGTGTGCTCGGCGCCGGGGCCACGCCCGGCTTCGGATAATCGGCGCTGATCTGGCGATTCGAGGTTGGAACCAGACGCACCGCCCCCTTGGCGTTGTTACGCCAGCCGTTTGGATCCGCATATTCCTCACCACTGTGGTGCAGACCGGAGACCTGATCTTCGAGACCTGTGCCGTAGCGCTGTTCGAGAATTGTCGGCGTGACGAAGACGAGCAGGTTGCGCTTGGTGCGCGCGTTCAGGTGTTCCTGAAAGAAATATCCGAGGATGGGGATGTCGCCCATCACCGGGACTTTGGTTCGACCCTTGGTCACTTCATCCTGGAGCAAGCCGCCGATCGCCAGCGTGTCGCCGCTCTTGATCAAAACATTCGAATCGAGAGTTCGAGTGTCGATGATCGGACTTGCGACGGTTGCGCCGGCAAATTGGAAAGTTGCATCCGCTACCTTGTTGCTGATCTCGGGCTTCACGCTCAGGGTGATGAAGTCGTCCTTATTGACCGAGGGCCTAACGACCAGGGTGTTGCCGAATTTTTTGTCCTGGAATCCACCGAAAACCGCCGTCGCAGTCTGTTCGTTAAAGTTGAGTTGAGGGACGGGCTGGTTGCGGATGATCTCGATCTTGGCCTGCTGGTTATCGGCGGTCACGACGCGCGGGTTGGCGAGAAACTCCGCATCGGAATCTTCATTGAGGAGGCGCAGGGCGAGAGACATCTGCGGGACGGAAAGAATCGCGAGCTGCTGCGCATTGATTGCGCTCCCGAGGAGCTTGCCGAAACCGTCGCCCAAGTTCCTCTGCGAACCGGAGAGGGCAAAATCGTTTGTCACGATCTGGCCGTTAGGCGAGGTCGCGATGGTGTATTTGCCAGTATCCGGATCAGGAAAGGCGCTGCCCCCGTATTTCACCGTCTGCGGCGCACTCGAGCTGCCAACCACGCCGGCCCAGTTGATACCGTAGCTCTGCTTCGGATTGGCGTTCACCTCGACAAGACGCGCTTCGATCATGACCTGCTTGGTCGGCCGATCGATCTGCACGAGGAGCTTTCGGATGTTGTCGATGTTGCTGCGCGTCTCGCGATAAAAAATTGTGTTGGTGCGCTCATCCACCTGCGGCACTTCCTTGCTCGAGAGCTGCGAGGCAAGAAGGGGCGCGATGTCCTTGGCCCGGCCGTAGCTGAATTGGTAGCTGGCGCTTTCGGTTGGCTCAGCGGTGCGTTCCGCGGCGGTCTTGATGTAATAGACATTGTCGATCTGATCCATGAACAGACCTTTCGACTTCACGATAATGCCGATAGCCTGCAGCGCGGTCACGTCTTCGAGGCGCATCGTGACGGTGCCGGTAACGGCTTCGCTCACTACCATGTTGATTTTCGCCTGGCGAGCGAGGAGGCGCAGGACCTGCCCGACGTCATCCCCTTGAAATTCGCGGACGCCCACTCCACCACTTTCCGTGACCGGATTTGCAGCGGTAGTTGGCGCGCCAGCTGGCGTCGTTCCACTCGTGGATTTGCCAGTGGGAGTGCCAGCCGGAGCAGTTTGAGCCGTCGCGGGCGCTGCTTGCACCAGCGTCATCGGCGCGAGGTCCGAGCTGTGCGCGGGTGCGGCGGTAACGGGTGCTGGCGCGGTCGTGACGGTCGTTTGCTTGGGCTCGGGCTGAACGGCACGGGCTTCCTGTCCAGAAGCCAGGAAAGTCGGCGTCAGCGACACAACAAGCGCGCAGATAAATGGTTTGATTGAAGTGGACATAGTGAGTTTAGGCGGCGGTGTTTGGATTGTGGAACCCGTAAAAGCAGGAACCAGACCACCCCTGCGCGACTTCCCGAAACCTGCGGAGGTGACGAAGTGAGGCGCGGTCTCGGGACCAGCGTTTCTCCTCGGAGAACAGGCCGATTGCGGCCGCTTCGCCGGGTGAAAAAAATTGCCTAACCGACGACCAACTCGCCCGAGCGGGCGGTGCCGTCGCTGGCTGGCGCATAGCCCAGCGCCGTCTTGCTGAAATCCGCCACCGGCATTTGCCTAACGAGCCGGACGATGCCGTCCTGCCACTTGCGACTGATCTCGATCAAATAGGGATCGTTCGCCTCCAACCGGGTGCGCATTTTGACCTGCAGCGAGTCGGTCTTGTAGCAAAGGATGTCGATCGGCGGACCGACCGCGACATTGCTCTTCATCGTCGCGTCCATCGAGATAAGGCCAAACTTGAGCGCGTCCATCAGGGTGCCGTCGTAGCGAAGGCCGCGGTCGAGAATTGGCTTCCCATACTTCGATTCGCCGATCTGCAGGTAAGGACAATCGGTACTGGCGTGAATGCTGTTGCCCTGCGGATAAATCGCATGGACTTCGGGCGCGAAACCGGCGATCTGGCCGCCGACAATGAGATTTATATTCCAGTTAAAGCCGTCGGCCTCGAGTGCGGCGCGGTCGCGCTGCTCCACCTCACGCACTTTCGAGCCGACGTAGCGGACGGTCTCGTAAATCGTTTCGCGATTCATGAGATGCTTTCGTGCCGGATGACTCTGATTGAGATGAAGATCGTCATCGATCAAGGCCAGCGTGGCTTGGCTGAGCGAGAGATTCCCTGAGCTCATGATACAAATGACGCGGTCTCCCGGCTTCTCGTAGATCCGCATTTTCGTGCGCACCGTGATGTTATCCATTCCGGCGCTGGTGCGTGAATCGGAGAGAAAAACGGCGCCCTGCCGGCAGAGCATTCCGAGGCAATACGTCATGGTTCGCCCGGTTTGCTGCTCCGCACGACACGGCCTTCCACCTGCCGAATTTGCCGGTGATGAGTGATGGGATGAACGCGCCCGTCGCTTCCTCTAAAGAACGCACTCAACATCCAGCTCACGATGCTGATCAGGATTGCGCCCCAGAAGGCGCTCCCGAAACCGTCGACGTGAAAACCGGGGACAAACTCATTGACGAGCAGGAGCATGAGGCCATTAACGACGAAGATAAAAATTCCCAGCGTGAGAATAATGAGCGGCGCCATCAGGAGGAGCAGGACAGGGCGGAGGAAGGCATTCAGGATCCCGAGGAGGAGGGCCGCGGCGATGAGCGCGCCGGCACTCTCGTAATGAATCCCCCTCACGATCGCGGCGGCGACCATTACGGCCACGGTCGTGATTGCCCATCGAAATACGAAGTGCCGCATCTTTCTGTCGGTTCAGCAGAGCCTTTTCCGCTTGCGCGGCTGTGCTCCGCGCGTACAGGCTTGGCCGACCCGAAGGAAAAGTAAATGGCGAAAAGTTCAAGAAAATCGAAAGTGACAGCAGACATGCAACCCCAACCGGCTTCGTCCGAAGCAGCGCCCCCAATCGCACCCGGCAACCTGCAGGCCGAGAATAATCCCGGGGAGAAGAGCGACGGCAGGAAGCCGGCCGAACGCGCGGCGATTGGGAAGACTGCCGCCAAACGGCGCCCTGCCAACGCGCGCAAACCTGCCGCTCCGCGCAAACCGCGCGCAACCAAACCCGCGGCTTCGACCGCGGATGAAAGCTCGATCTCCGACGACGACATCCGCATGCGCGCCTACTTCATCTCGGAGCGTCGACAGCAGAAGGGATTGGCAGGCGATTCCGCGCACGACTGGCTGGAAGCGCGGCGGCAATTGGAGGAAGCGGCCCGGCAGCGTGCCTAACGAAAAGAAAAGGCTCCGCTCCTCAGGCGAAAGCGTTCGCCTCCGGCAGGCATTGCTTCACTTTCTCGAGGAGACGATTGATCGTGAATGGCTTCGCCAGAAATCCCAAGACGCGCGCTTCTTTCAAAAGCTCCTGCGCCCGCTCGTCCGAGCCTTGGCCGGAGACGAGCAGCAACGGCGGCATCGTCCGCGGCGGCGAAGTGTTCTCGTAAACTTTCGAGATGAGCGAGAAGAGCATTGTCCCGTCAATCAGCGGCATCGAAAAGTCGAATATCATCAGGTCGTAGTTCTTCCTTAAGGCGAGTTCGAAGCCGTATTCTGGCTTCGGCGACGTATCGACTTCGCAATGAAGGAAATTCTGCAGCGCTTCGCGAATAATCCGCAGCACGGCTGTGTCATCGTCGACGATCAGGACCTTTTTCTGCTCAGGTTCAGGCATGGCGGAGGCTTGCGTAAAATTACAACGCGCTTCAAGCTTTAGTTGCTGCTCTTTCGTCATCGGCTTCTTTAAATGAATCCAATCCAAAGCCAACTCGCCGCCGCCCTTCGTGAGCGCCTTTTCCTCATCGCCGACGAAACGAGCCGGCGCGACCCGCAGCGCCACGTCGAAAAGCTCAAACTCGTTTCAGATAAAATTGTCGCGCTGGGAGAAAGGCTGCCGCGACCGATCGACCCGCAGCTCGCGCATTATCTCGCGCGATGCAGCTACGAGAAGGCTCTCGCCGCGCTCGAAGCGAAGGAAGAGCAGCGTTGAGGCGGCCCGGAACGGGCCTGTTCGTTAGGCGACAACCGGGCTGAATAAAACAATATCCCGCGAAGGCTAGGCTAGCGAGAATAGAGCTCGACGATCAACTGCTCGTTGACGATCGGCTGCATCTCTTCCCGCGACGGAATGTGAGCAACCTTGCCACTGAGCGCATCGCGATCGACCGAAAGCCAATCCGGCACCGGCGCGATCTGCGTGAGCTCCATGTTGCGGAGCGCCAGTTGACGCGACTTCGGGCGATCTTTGACCGTGATCTCGTCGCCTGCCCTAACGTTGAATGAAGAGATGTTAACGTTCTTGCCGTTGACCTGCACGTGGCCGTGCGAGACTAACTGGCGCGCCGCGCTGCGCGTGTTCGCGAGCCCGAGCCGGAAGACGACGTTATCCAGTCGGGTTTCGAGAAGCTGGAGAAGCGTCTCGCCGGTCACCCCGCGTCGCTGGAGAGCGGTCTCGAAGATCCGGCGGAATTGCTTTTCCATCAGCCCATATTGAAAGCGGAGCTTCTGTTTTTCTCCGAGGGCGATCGCGTAGTCGCTCTGCTTCCGTCGCGAGCCTTTCGGGCCATGCATTCCGGGCGGATAATTTTTTCGCTCGAGCGATTTGGAAGGTCCGAAAAGCGGTACGCCGTAACGGCGGGCGATCTTAGTTTTGGGTCCGGTGTATCTGGCCATCGAAGAAAGTTAAGTCGTTAGTTGAGAGTTGAGAAAATCAATCAGACGCGGCGCTGTTTCGGCGGCCGGCAGCCGTTGTGCGGCACGGGTGTGACGTCGCGGATGACGGTGAGATCGAGGCCGATCGCCTGCAGCGCACGAACGGCGGATTCCCGACCGGCGCCCGGACCCCGAACGAGAACTTCGACTTCCTTCAGGCCGTGGCCCATCGCCTGGCGCGAAGCATCCTGTGCAACCATCTGGGCGGCGTAGGCGGTGCTTTTGCGCGAACCCTTGAAGCCGACTTTGCCGGCGCTCGACCAGCCAATGACGTTGCCCTGCAGATCGGTGATGGTGACGATTGTATTGTTGAAAGTGGAAAGGACGTGGGCGTAGCCGGAGTGAACGTTTTTGCTGCCCTTTGCCTTGATGATTTTTGGCTTCTCGACGTCGTTAGGGTCGAGCGAAAGATTTTCCTTCGGCGCCTCTGCGGCTGCTGAAGCTTCGGCGGGCTTCTTGGCTGCTTTCTTTGCCGCCTTCGGTTTGGCCGGAGCGGCTGCGATCGGAGCGGAAGTGGCTGCGGGCTTTTCAGCCTTGGTTTCAGCCGGTGTTTCGTTTACGGGAGCGGCGGTCTGCTCTTCGGGGGCGGGCGCCTCGGCTGGAGCTTGTTTTTCGGAATCTTCTGCCATGTCAATTCGTTAGGTTAAACTTTGCCGGCCTTCGCATCTTTGTTACGGATGACGCCGACGGTCTTGCGCGGACCCTTGCGGGTGCGGGCGTTGGTTGAGGTGCGTTGGCCGCGCACGGGCAGACCGCGGCGATGGCGAATTCCGCGATAACAATTAATCGCCTGCAGCCGTTTCAAGTTGCTCTGCACCTCGCGGCGAAGATCGCCTTCGATGGGCAACTTGTTGTGCGTGATCGTCTGAATGATCTCGTTGATCTGCTGTGGGCTCAGATCTTTGGCGCGGGTATTCGGGTCGATGTTGGTCTGCTCGAGGACGCGTTTGGCCGTCGTGGCGCCGACGCCATAGATATAGGTGAGGGACGCTTCGATGCGTTTATCGGCGGGAATTTCTACTCCGAGTAATCTTGGCATAACGATCTCCTTAGCCCTGGCGCTGTTTGTGGCGCGGGTTCTTGGCGCAGATCACTCGCACAACATTCTTGCGCTTCACGATCTTGCATCCTTCACAAAGTCTTTTAACTGACGGCCGTACTTTCATTGTTTTACGAGACGAAAAACGCGGAGCAGTTTCTCCGCGCTAACGATGGCGAAACGTGATTCGCCCTTTCGACAAATCGTAGGGGGAAACCTCTAGCATGACTTTGTCTCCTGGCAAGATGCGAATGAAGTGCATTCGCATTTTTCCCGAGATGTGGGCGAGGACGCGGTGGCCATTGGGCAGTTCCACCCGGAACATTGTATTCGGGAGCAGCTCGACCACAGTCCCCTCTACCTCAATTGCGTCTTTGCGCGCCATGTCAGGATTTCCGGTTCGCCGTTCGTGATCAAAACCGTGTGTTCGAAATGAGCCGAGGGCAAACCGTCGGAGGTGCAAACGGTCCAGCCGTCGTCGAGCAGCCGCACGCCGGCGCCGCCGAGGTTGATCATCGGCTCGATTGCGAGCGTCATCCCGGGTTTGAGGCGCGGGCCGCTCCCGCGCTTGCCATAGTTAGGCACCTGTGGTTCTTCGTGCAGTTTCCGGCCGACGCCATGGCCGACAAATTCCCTAACGACACTGAAATTATTCTGCACCGCCTCCTCCTCAATCGCCGCACAGAGATCTCCCAGGCGTTCATCCGCGATCGCGTGCTTGATTGCTCGTTGCAGCGCGCTCTGCGTGACGGCGAGAAGTTTTTCGATTCGCTCGTCGATCATGCCGACCGGTACCGTCGCGGCCGTGTCGCCAACCCAACCGTCGCGAACTACACCGATATCGAGCTTCACGATGTCACCGTATTGGATGCGACGCTGGCTGCCGATGCCGTGCACGATTTCGTCGTTGAGTGAAATGCAAATGTTTCCCGGGAAAACACGATGACCAAGTCGGTAGCCGAGAAAGGCGCTCCGCACGCCCGCGTCGTGCATCAGGTCAGCCGCCGCCTGGTCAATTTCTTTAGTCGAAATTCCCGGGCGAATCAGCTCACTCACCCGCTCCAGGACATCGCTCGCTATGCGAGACGCGAGCCGCATCTTGTCGATCTCCCGGGGCGACTTGATTGGGATCATTTCGCTCGTTCTTCAATCAGCGCCGAGATGTCAGCGAAAACTGCTTCACGACCCCGGTTGCCGTCGATGCGATGGAGCGCGTCGTCCTTTTCGTAGAAGAAAAGCAGCGGCTCGGTCTTGGTTTTAAACTCCGCGAGACGCGTTTGCAGAACGGCCGCATCATCATCCTCGCGTCGAATGAGAGGTCCGTCGCAATAGGGACAGACCGGGCGTTCGGAAAAGCGCGCACTCGTGATGCTGGTGGTGAATCCGCAACGACGGCATTGCAGCCGGTTCGCGATGCGATCGCGAACCGTCTCTTCTGAGACGTCGAGCCAAATCGCGAGATCGAGCGAAGTGCTCATTTTCTGCAAAATCTCGTTCAGCCGTTCGGCCTGTCGGACAGTCCGCGGAAAGCCGTCGAAAACGAAGCCGTCCTTTCCATGCAGGTTCAGCCAATCCTCGATCAAACCCACGATCACAACATCTGGCACCAGACCGCCTTGTTTCGAAATTTGGTCCGCCTCCATTCCAAGCGACGTGCCCAGATCGCGCTCACGTCGCAGGATTGTGCCGGGCGAAGTAACCGAAATGGCGAAATGCCGGGTGATCATTTCCGCCTGTGTTCCCTTCCCGGAACCGGGCGCACCGAGGAGCACAATGCGACTTTTCACTTAGCGCCCGTAGAGGAAAATGGCCACACCACCGATGACAAGCACGGCGATGCCGACATAGAGCCACATCAATGTGCCCTGCTGCGCTGCTTCGCCGCGATTATAGGAGGAGCGATCGAAGGCGCGCCCGCGAATCCGCCCCTTGCGCAGAAAGCCGTCGTAGTGTCGCTGGATGAGATGCGTCTCCACCTGCCGCATCGTGTCGAGGATCACGCCGACGATAATAAGCAGGCTGGTGCCGCCAAAAAATTGTGCCGTGATCGTCGGGACGTGCAGCCCCTGACTCAAGAGGCTCGGCAGAATCGCGATCAGGGTGAGAAAGATCGCCCCGGCGAAAGTCAGCCGCGTCATCGTGAAATCGAGAAAGTCCGCCGTCGGTTTGCCCGGCCGAACACCGGGAATGTAGCCGCCATATTTTTTCAGATCGTCCGCGATCTGCGCCGGCTGAAATTGCGTCGCGACCCAAAAATAACTGAAGAAGAAAATCATCGCCGCCAAGACGACGTAATGTAGCCAGCCGGTCGAGAGCATCTCGGCGATCACCTTCGCGGTGCGGCTGTTTTTGAAAGCCAGGCCGACGATCGTGGTCGGAAAAAGCAGCAGCGCCCAGGCAAAGATGATCGGCATGACGCCGGCGTAGTTTACTTTCAGCGGCATGTACTGCGTCTGGCCACCGTACATTTTTCGGCCGACGACGCGTTTCGCATACTGCACGGTAATCTTGCGCACCCCTTGCGTGACCGCGATGACGGCCGCGATCACGATAAAAAGAAACGCCACCATCAGGACGAGGATCGCGGGACTCACCTGACTCGTTCCCGTGGTCGAGGAAGGAACAAATGTTTTCCAAGCCTGCGCGAGCGCTGCGGGCAGGCGCGCGACGATTCCGATCGTGATGATGAGGGAAATGCCATTGCCGATGCCGCGATCGGTAATTTGATCGCCCAGCCACATGAGGAAAAGAGTGCCAGTCGTGAGCGTCAGCACCGTAACGACGCGGAACGACCAGCCGAGGTTATCGACCAGTGGAACTCCTAGGCGCGCCGTCGTCTCCGTGATGCCGGGCAGCATCGTGTGATACGATTCAGGATGCTGGAAGGAAACCGCGAGCAGATAGCCTTGAAAAACACAAAGCACGACCGTCGCGTAACGGGTGTACTGCATGATTTTCTGTCGGCCACCGTCTTCTCGCGACATGCGGCTGAGCGACGGAATGACCGCGGTGAGCAGCTGGAGCATGATCGAGGCGCTGATGTAAGGCATGATGCCTAACGAAAAGACGGCGCAGTTCTCGAGCGCACCGCCGCTGAATAAGTTAAAGAGCGCGGCGACGCCGCCGCCCGCCGTTTGCGACGAAGTGCGGAACCAATCCTGCAGGACCGCCGGATTGACGCCCGGAGTTGTGATCGCCGCGCCTAAGCGAACCACGACGATGACCGCAAGAGTGAACAAAACCCGCCGGCGCAGTTCCGGGATTTTGACCGTGTTAAGAAAAGCCGAAACCATCCCTAAGTCCGCTTCAGAACCTGCCTATTCAGCGGTTTTCTTCTCTTTCTTCGCCGCCGCCTTTTTTGCCCTCGCCTTGGGCGCGGCCGGCTTCGGGTTCTTCGCTTCTGGCGCGACCGGTTCGGAACGCTTGCCCTCGGTCAGCGATTTTCGCTCTCGCAGCGTAACCGTGCCGCCAGCTTTCTCAATCTTCTCGCGGGCCGACTCGCTCACCCGATCCGCCTCAATCGCCAGGCCGTGCTTCAGTTCGCCGCGCCCGAGAATTTTCAAACCGGCGACGTTGCCGCGCACGAGCTTCGATTCGCGAAGCATCTGCTCGTTGATCGCGGTGCCGGCTTCGAATTGGTTGAGATCGTCGAGATTGACGAGCGCGTAGGTTTTCTTGAAGGCCGCGTTGTTAAAACCGCGCTTCGGTAGACGCCGAATCAATGGCATTTGACCACCCTCGAATCCGAGACGGATGCTGCCGCCGGAACGCGCTTTTTGTCCCTTGTGACCTTTACCGCTCGTCTTGCCGTGACCCGAGCTTTCGCCAATCCCGAGGCGTTTGACACGATGGCGGGAACCCGGACGTGGTTTTAGATTATGCAATCGAATCATGACTGAGCCGTCTGCGCCTCCTCACCGTTCGTCGAGGTGTTCGTGCGAATACCGCGTGCTTTCAAGATTTCGTCGCGCCGGCGCAACGAGCGAAGTGCTTCGATTGTCGCCTTCACGACATTCGCGTGATTGCTCGAGCCTAACGACTTTGCAAGGACGTCGCGAATGCCAACTGCCTCGACCACGGCACGAACGCCGCCACCGGCGATGACGCCCGTTCCGGGCGAAGCAGGACGCAGAAGAACGCGTCCACCGCCAAACTCTCCTACCACTTCGTGCGGAATCGTGTTCTCCCGCAGCGACATCTTTTCCATCGATTTACGCGCAGCCTCCGAAGCTTTGCGGATGGCTTCCGCGACTTCGTTCGCCTTGCCGAATCCACAACCCACTTTGCCGTCATGATCGCCCGCGACAATGAGCGCGCTGAAGCTGAAACGGCGTCCGCCTTTCACGACCTTCGCGCAGCGGTTGATGAAGACGACCTTCTCGGTCGTGTCTCCTCTTGCCGGAGGCGTCCGGTCGGTGGTGCGCGAGTCGCTTCGTCTTCCTTGGTTGCCTGAGTATGCCATATTAAAGTTTCAATCCGCCTTCGCGCGCCGCGTCGGCCAGCGCTTTCACTTTGCCGTGGTAAAGAAATCCGCCACGATCGAAAACCGCTTTATCGATATTCTTCGCCAATAAACGCTCGGCGATCGTCTTGCCAATCTTCTCCGCCGTGGCGCGATTGGCGGCGTGTTTATCTTTCCCGGCCAAGGCCTTCTCGGTTGTCCCGGCGGAGGCCAGCGTGTTGCCCGCCTCGTCGTCAATGACCTGGGCGTAGACATGTTTGCCGGAAAAATAGACGGAGAGACGCGGACGCTCCGCCGTGCCTGAAACCTTGCGCCGGATTCGGTTGTGAATCCGACCGCGAATGACTTTTCGGTTGATCGTAGCCATGACTACCTATTGAACGGTTTTGCCTTCCTTGCGGCGAATCTGCTCGCCCGCGTAACGAACGCCTTTACCCTTGTAGGGCTCCGGCGGATAATAACGACGGATGTCGGCCGCGACCTGGCCGACAAGCTTTTTGTCTACGCCGCTGATCGCGATCTTGGTGTTGTCGGTCACAATGATTTTGATCGTGGGCGGGATCTGGAAAAGCACCGGATGCGAAAAACCAAGGCTCAGATTCAGGTTCTGTCCCTGGACGGCGGCCTTGAATCCGACCCCTTCGATTTCGAGATTACGGGTAAAACCTTCGCTTACACCGAGGACCATGTTGTTGATCAAAGCGCGCGATAGACCGTGGAGAGCCTTTGCGCTCCGCGTCTCGGCGCTCCGGACCAATGAGACCTCGTTATCGGCAATGCTCGCGTTGATCCCTCTCGGAAGCTTCCAATCGAGCTTCCCTTTCGGACCTTCGACCGCAACCTTGCCGCTGCTGTCGATGTTGACTTTGACCTTGGCCGGAATCTCGACCGCTTTGTTTCCAATCCGTGACATAATTTTTGAGCTACCAGACGTAGGCGAGCAGCTCTCCTCCGACGTTTTGTCTCTTCGCCTCGCGACCAGACATAACCCCGCGCGAAGTTGATAAAATTGCCGTTCCCATGCCGCCGAGCACGCGCGGAATTTCATCCGCACCGACATAACGGCGCAGGCCGGGGCGGCTGACGCGCTTCAAACCGGTGATCGCCGGCGTGCGATTGGTGATCTTGTTCGTGATCTTGATTCGCGGGTGGGCCGCGGCGGTGTCGAGCGCGAAGTCAGTGATGTAGCCTTCCTCTTTCAGGATGCGAACGACCTCGTTCTTCACCTTCGAATAAGGAACAAACATTTCGAGCTTCTGCGCCTGCGTGCTGTTGCGCACGCGCGCCAGAAGATCGGCAATAGGGTCGGTGACAGTGCTCATGTAAATTCGTTAGGCGGCTTGCGCGGCGGGTTTTTTGGCCCGGTCGCTGAAGGGCATTCCCATCTCGCTCAGGAGCGACTTGGCCTCTTCGTCTGTGCGCGCGGTGGTCACGATTGTAACATCAAAACCGATATTGCGCTTGATTTTGTCGAGCTCGACTTCGGGGAAAATCGACTGGTCGGAAACGCCCAGGGTGTAGTTGCCGTTGCCGTCGAAACCCTTCGGTGAAATGCCTCGAAAGTCACGGATGCGCGGGAGGGCGGCCTTGATCAGACGCTCCATGAATTCATACATGCGCTCACCACGCAGGGTCACTTTCGCGCCGATCGCCTGCTCTTTGCGCAGCTTGAAATTCGAGATGCTTTTTTTGGCGCGCGTCTCGGCCGGCCTTTGGCCGGTAATCAGGGCGAGCTCGGTTTTGGCATCTTCCAAGGCCTGCTTTACATCCGACTGCGAACCGACGGAGGTGTTAATGACCACCTTTTCCAGTTTCGGGACCTGGTGCGCGTTCTTGTAGCCATGCTGTTCGCGCAGGGCCGGAACAACTCGGTCGTGATATTCGCGATAAAACTCGTTTTCCATTTTCTAAATGCAGGCCGGAGGAGAGGAGCGCTACTCTTCCTTCTTGCTCTTCTTCCCCTTCGTCGCTTTGGTCTTGCTCTTCTTTTTCGTCTCCTTCTCGCGCTCGACCAACTTCACGTTCGAAATGTGAATTGGGCCTTCTCGTTCCGTGATCGAGCCCGAAGGATTGTCCTGCGATTTGCGCAGGTGCTTTTTGATTAAGCGCACACCTTCGATCAGGATGCGATTTTTCTTCGGCAACACTTGCAGAATCTTGCCCGTTGAACCCCGGTAATTCCCGGAGACGACCTCGACGTTGTCGCCTTTCCTGACGTGATGCTTGATCCGATTCATAACACTTCCGGAGCGAGCGAAACGATTTTCATGAAATTGCGCTCGCGCAGCTCACGTGCGACCGGGCCGAAAATGCGCGTGCCGCGAGGGTTCAGATCCTTGTCGATGATCACGATCGCATTGTTATCGAAACGGAGGAGCGAACCGTCTTCCCGCCGGATGGGCTGCTTCGTCCGGACGAGCACCGCCCTAACGACATCGCCTTTCTTGACCGCGCCGGTCGCGCTCGCTTCCTTCACGTTCGCGGTGATGACATCGCCAATTCCCGCTGATTGCGCGCCGCCCTTGCCGATGACGCCGATCATCGTCGCCATCCGTGCGCCGCTGTTATCGGCCACATCCAATCTGGAACGGAGATAAACCATAAAAATCCTTCTCTATTTCTGCACGACTTCGACCAGCCGCCAGCGTTTCAACTTGCTCAACGGGCGTGTCTCCATGATGCGGACGGTGTCGCCGGCTCTTGCTTTGTTCTGCTCGTCGTGGGCGTAAAATTTCTTCTTCTGCTTTACGATCTTGCTGAAAGTGGCGTGTGGGACGCGCGTCACCGTCTGGACGATGATCGTCTTGTTCATTCCGCTCGAAATCACCTCGCCGACGCGTGTCTTGCGCGTGCCGCGGCTGGATTGGTCCGCCGGAGTTTCCTGTTTGGTCGCTTCGTCCATCGTCGTTATTTCTTTGTCTGCGTGGCGGACTGTTTAGTGCGCTGTGTCAGGAGGGTTTCGACCCGTGCCACATCGCGGCGCAAAAGGCGGAGCCGGCTCGGCTGTTCGAGCTGGCCGCTCTGCTGCTGGAGGCGAAGGTGCAGACTTTCCTGGCGCAGATCGCGCTTCTTTGTCAGCAACTCGTCCGTGCTCATTTCCTGAATCTCTTTGAATTTCAACATGGTTGTTAGTCGTTAGGTCGCGACGTGGTGGCGGGTGAGGAACTTCGTCCGCACGGGTAGCTTGTCAGCTGCGAGCCGGAGCGATTCTCGCGCAATCGATTCCGGCACGCCATCCAGCTCAAACAAAATATTCCCCGGACGCACCGTCGCGACCCAGTATTCCGGCTGGCCTTTGCCTTTACCCATTCGCGTTTCCGGTGGACGCGAGGTGACCGACTTGTCGGGGAAAATACGAATCCAGAGTTTGCCTTTGCGCTTCATGTTGCGGGTTAAGGCGACACGGGCAGCTTCGATTTGGGTGTTGGTAATCCAGGCGCGCTCGAGGGTTTGGAGGCCGAATTCTCCGAAGTCGATTCGCAGATTGCGTGAAGCTGTCCCCTTGCGGCTGCCCCGCTGGGTTTTCCGATACTTCACTCGTTTGGGCATCAGTGGCATGACGATTTCTCTTTCTTAAATTCGTTAGGCTGCTGCCGCCGACTCCGGAACCGCCCCTGGCGCGCTGGCGGCCGCCTCTTCTTTCTTACAAATCCAGCATTTTACTCCGATCTTGCCGTAGACCGTATTCGCCTCGGCGAAACCGTAATCGATCGGCGTGCGCAGGGTATGGAGCGGGACCTTGCCTTCCCGATACCATTCCGAGCGCGAGATTTCGGCGCCGTTCAATCGGCCCGAGCTGCGGAGACGAATCCCCTGCGCGCCAAAATCCATCGCGATCTGCACCGCCTTTTTCATCGCACGGCGATAGGCGATCCGTCGCTCGATCTGGAGGGCGACGTTCTCGGCCACGAGCTGTGCATCCAGTTCCGGCGTCTTGATTTCCTGGATGTCGATCTTGATCTGTTTCCCTTCGGCCATCTTCGAGATCTCCTCGGTCATTTTCTCGATTTCGGCGCCTTTGCGGCCGATCACGATTCCCGGTCGGGCGGTGTGGATGGTAACGCGGATGCTGTTCCAGGCGCGTTCGATGATGATTTTCGAGACGGCGGCGAACTGGAGCTTCTTCTTCACGTAGTCGCGAATCTGAATGTCGTTATGCAGGAACGTCGGCATCTCTTGGGGCGAGGCGTACCAGCGCGAACGCCAGTCGCGGTTCACCCCGAGGCGGAAACCAATTGGATTAACTTTTTGTCCCATGGATTAGCTTTCTGAGTTTTACTTGCTCGCTTCGGAAGCTGCGACTCGAGGCTTCGGCTCTTCTTTGGCCGCCTTTTTCGTGCCCTTCGCAGCTTTGGTGCGCCCGCCCTTATGCGGCGTGCGCTTTTTCTTCTCGCGCTGCTTGATCTCGATCTCATCGGTCAAAATAATTCGGATGTGGCTACTCCGTTTGCGGATCGTGCTGCCGCTGCCACGGGCGCGTGTCATCATTCGCTTTATCGTCGGGCCTTCGCCGACGGTCGCTTCTTTCACGACCAAGCCGTCGGCGCGCAGGTTGGCGTTGTTTTCCGCATTGGCGACCGCGCTCTTGAGCGTTTTGCTGATCAAGGCGGCCGCCTTCTTCGGGCTAAACGCGACCAGATCGAGTGCGGCCGAAACCGGCATCCCTTGAATGGCGCGAGTGACTTCGCGCGCTTTGAACGGCGAAATCTTCGCATAACGATATGTCGAGCTTACTTGCATTTACTTTAAACTTATCTCCTGGCGCGCATCCACCTGGAGGCGATCGCCCACTCTTATTTTTACCTTCTCCGAATCCAATTCCTGAATCACTGCACCGCTGATCTTCTCCCGCACGTCCACCACGCGAAGAGTTGCGACCGTTTTTCCGCCGCGCACGACGCGCAACGGCATCCCGATCTTCACTCCCTCTCGCGCTCCGAGATTTCCGACCACGAGCGACCACTCTTCTTTCACGCTCAAGACCTTCCCATCCATCAGATCGGGCTTCGCTTCGTCGTTAGGCAGTGCGGTATCCTTCGCCGTCAGGAGCTGGCCGGTGGCGCGCAACTGAGCTTCCACTTCCGCTCGCGCCTGGGGATCAGCTCCTTGCGAGCTCTTCACGAAACGGAGCATCGTCTCGGTCAACTTCAGGAGCTGCTCGTGATAGGCTTCCTTCTCCTTGTGCATCAACTGGAGATCGCTGACCGCTTTGAGGAGACGCTGTTCGAGTTTGGCCCGGTCTTGGCTGACCGACTCCACCCCGAGCGCATCCATTCGCGATTGCAGATCGCCGTATTTCCGGCGAAACAACTCCGCTTCCTCATTCGAGACAACGAGACTGTCGGTCAGCGTCTTCTGCGTTGCCTGATCGAGCGAGAGCTGTTTGCGCAAGAGATCATTCTGCGAAAGCAACGTCTCCGAGGTCACTTTCGCCTCTGCGGCTTTAAGATTTGGATCTGACAAAGAACTATCTTCTGCCGTCAGCCCATGGGCCGACGCCAGACACACCAGCAGGATTGAAAACCGGATAGGGAGGACCGAGACTTTCATCCGTTCCTTCCAAACCGCAACCATCAACTGAACTACTTCGTCACCTTCGCGGTGTGCGACCCGTGTTTCTTAAAAATGCGGGTAGGTGAAAACTCGCCGAGTTTGTGGCCGACCATATTTTCGGTCACAAATACGGATTGAAAAATTTTGCCATTGTGGACAAGAAAAGTGTGACCGACAAAGTCCGGTGTCACCATTGAGCGACGGGACCACGTCTTAACCGGCTTCTTCAACCCGGAAGCGTTCATCTTGTCGATCTTCTCGAGCAAGTGCGGTTCGACGAAAGGTCCTTTTTTTAGCGATCTGCCCATAACTTATTTCTTCTTCCGGCGACGCTCGAGAATGAAGCGGTCGCTCGCTTTGCGCTTGGCGCGCGTCTTGAAACCCTTCGCCAACTGCCCCCATGGACTGACTGGATGATGGCGTCCGCCTCCACCCTTCGATTTGCCCTGTCCACCCCCCATTGGATGATCGATCGGGTTCATGACCATGCCGCGCACGTGCGGTCGGCGTCCCTGCCAGCGCGTCCGGCCGGCCTTGCCGCTCGATACATTCATGTGATCGACATTGCCGACCTGGCCAATCGTCGCGTAGGCCGCGTCGTGGATGCGGCGAATCTCACCCGAAGGCAGCTTCACCAGTGCGTAACCGCCCTCGCGGTTGCTCAGCGTGGCCTGTTGCCCGGCGCTGCGGGCGATTTGTCCCCCGCGGCCCGGCATGATTTCGATGCAATGGATATTAGCGCCTAACGGAATCGCGCTCAGCGGGAGGGCATTTCCAACGTTAGGCGGAGCGTCTTCGCCTGCCGTCACTTTGGCCCCCACGGCCAAGCCGTCCGGTGCAAGAATGTAGCTTTGCTCTCCGTCGGCGTACTTCAGCAAAGCAATGCGCGCCGTCCGATTCGGGTCATACTCGATCGCCATCACGTCAGCCATCACACCGTGCTTCCGACGTTTGAAATCGACCTTGCGATATTTTTGTTTGTGACCGCCGCCGATGTGACGCGAGGTGAGACGGCCTTTATTATTACGCCCACCGCTGCGCTTCTTCGGTTCGGTCAGACTTTTGACAGGCTTAGACTGCTTTTTGGTCACTTCCTGGAACATCGGAAGCGACTTAAATCGCAGGGTCGGCGTGAGCGGACGAAAATTTCTCAGTGCCATAAATCAACTAAACGAGATCGATTTTCTCGCCCTCTCCCAGAGTCACGATGGCTTTCTTCCAGTGCGCCTTTCGACCGAAGTCGGCGCGCCGCTCGCGCTTTTTCTTGCCGGC
>DASXDC010000034.1:0-10627 GCA_036490855.1 Chthoniobacterales bacterium | reverse complement strand
TGCCGATCGGAATTTCCTGGACCGCGGTGCTGGCCGCGCCGGAAGATCCGCCAAAATTGATCGCGGTCTCGAAAACCTTCGGCTTGTTTGCTTCGATCATGTAACGGCCTAACGAATAATCATCCGAGCCGTAAGTCAGCTTTTGGCCGTAGACGGTGAAGACGGCTTCGAAGCGCGCTTTCTTGCAGGCCTCTTTCACCCTGTCGTTGTAGTAGCCGAAGGGAACCGCGAAGCAGTTGACGCGAATGCCGAGCTTCTGTTCGAGCGTCGCCTTCGAGCCGCCGACTTCGCTTTCAAGCCACTGATTATATTCCTCGGGGTTAAGCCGGCGATGAGTCGATTTGTCGTACGGTTTGCGCAAATCCTGGTGGGTCGCGCTATGCGCCTCGATGTCGACCCCGGCATCGCGCATCTCGGCCAGTTGATCCCAGCTCATGGCTTCGCCACCGCCGTATTTGCCGCCTTTCACGCCCTCGGTGTAAATGAAGAGCGTGAGCGGATAACCGAGCTTTTTCAGGATCGGCCAGGCCACTTCGTAGCCGGATTTGTAGCCGTCATCGATCGTGATGATGGCGGCGCGCGCCGGGATCGATTTCTCGCCCCGTTTCCAGGCGAGAAAATCCTGCATCTTGATCACGGAAATTTTCTCGTCCTGCAGCTTCTGCATCTGTGCTTCGAAAGCTTCGGGAGTGATCTCGGTATCGGGGCGCCGAACTGTTTTCACGAAACGATGGTAACCGAAAACGATCACCTGAGCGTTCTGGTCGATCGGCAGCGCAGTCGGCTGCGGGGTCGCACTCGCAACGGCTGCGACGGCCGGGGTCACGCTCGCGACCGGGGTGGAAGCCGGCTTCGGCTTGTGCATGAAGCTGGCCTTTTTGCAGCCACTGAAAGCGAGGCCGCAAAGCAACAAAACGATCGTAAAACGTTGGCGCATAAATCGTGGTAGCCATCGGATGCGCGCGCGCAAAAAACAAGCGCTTTTCGTCTTCCCGTTTCGAAGTTTCCCTGGCGGCTCGGCTTTCCCGTTGCCGGGCACGCGATTGGCTCTATCTAAATTCATGCAGTGTCCGATGCGATTCAGCGCTCTCCTCGCCCTCGGGGCGATTCTCTTCCTCGGCGGTTGCGCGACAGTCGCGACCAACACCAGCCACACTTTCGACACCGTCGTGGTCGATGCCGGCCATGGCGGGAAAGACAGCGGTGCCTGGCGTCGACACAGCCCGCCGGAAAAAATCGTCGCGCTCGACGTCGCGTTGCGAGTCGATAAAAAGCTGCGCGAATCTCAGCTCAATACCGTCCTCACGCGCTCCAACGATACTTTCATCCCGCTCGACACTCGGGTCGCAGTCGGCAATCAGGAGCCAAACTCAATTTTCGTCAGCATCCATTTCAACGACTCGCGCCGCCGCGGCGTCGAAGGCGTCGAGACTTACTACCACTCGCCTTATGCCTTCGACCTTGCGGAGGCGATCGAGCATAATCTCTCCACGCTTCCCGGCGCGGTAAATCGCGGCGTCCGCACGGCGCGCTTCCGCGTCCTGCGCAATGCTCATTATCCCTCCGTCCTCGTGGAATGCGGGTACCTCAGCAATCGCTCCGAGGCGCGTGACGCCGCCGACGCGAATTACCGGGAACAACTGGCGGACAAGATCGCGGAAGCGATCGTCGATTATCGCTACGGCGCCGGAATGTATCAGCGCAAGGCGTCCGTCGTGGCGCGCGCCGGCGGCGGGGCGGCGTTTCTGCCCAGCTTTCGCTAGAATTCGATCCCGCGCTTTTCGCGCCCGAGGGCGGAGAGGACGATGAGAGCGATGAAGACGGCCAGCGTTACGCAGGCCATCGTCAGGGCATAGTCCGGCTGCCCATCTGGCCTAACGAAATGCTCCGCCAGCTTCGCCTGCAGCATGGCGGCATTGGCGGAAAGGAAATTTCCCAGTTGATAGACAACGCCCGGGAAAGTCCCGCGCCAGGCGGGCGGCGAAAGTTCGTTCAGGTGCACCGGCACCACGCCCCACGCGCCCTGCACCATGAACTGCATGAAGAAACCGCCTGCGATCAGGAGCGGCAGATTCGGCGAAAAAATCCACAACGGGATGAGCAGGATTCCGAGAAAAGCAGCGATCATAATCGTGCGCCGCCGGCCCCACGATTGCGAGAAATGCCCGAGCAAAGTTCCGCCGCAGATCGCGCCCAGGTTGTAAATGATCGCGATCGGCGCCGTCTGGTTGACGGAAAGACCACGCTGCTTTTGGAGGAAGGTCGGGTAGAGATCCTGTGTGCCGTGCGACATGTAATTGAACGCCGTCATCAGGAGAACCGCGTAGAGCAGGAGCCTCCAGTGCTCCTTCACAAACTGCCCGATGCCTAACGACTCGCGCCCGCTCCGCCGTTGCCGTTCCCAGACCGCCGACTCCGGCACCCGCGCCCGGATGTAAAGCACGAGGAGCGCGGGCAGTGCCCCGACGACAAAGAGCGCGCGCCAGCCGAAGTGGGGAAAGATGAGCCAGTAGACGACGGCGGCGAGCAGGAAACCAAATGAGTAACCCTGCTGCAAAACGCCCGAGGCCAGACCCCGCGCGCGCGCCGGCAGGCTTTCCATCGCGAGCGATGCGCCAAGGCCCCATTCCCCGCCCATCCCGATTCCGTAGAGCGCGCGAAAGATGAGGAAGACCGTGTAACTGGGCGCAAACGCGGTCAGCAATTCCATCACCGAATAGAAAATGATGTCGACCATCAGCGGCAGGCGCCGCCCGTAGCGATCGCCGAGCAATCCGAAGAGGAGCGCGCCTAACGGCCGCATCATGAGGGTGAGGGTGATCGCGAAAGTGATCCTAACGATCGAGACGGAGAACTCCGCCGCGACATCTTTCACCACGAAGGTGAGAAGGAAAAAATCGAGCGCATCGAGTGTCCAACCGAGGAAGCAGGCGAGAAAAGTCTTGCGCTGATCGCGATTGAGCGAGCGGTAAATGGCCAGCGCTTCCACGGTCTGCAGCTTAGCGAAGGCGCCCGCCGAAGGAAGGTCTCAATCTGGAGGAGCCTCCGCGCTTCGATCTGCGCGAACAGAAACGGAACACATTGACGCATCATGATGCGTCAATTTGATTCTTGCCGACCGCTGTTGCCTGTCGTTAATTGCCCTCGCTGTGCAGACTCACTCGCATCATCCGCTCGCCGCGCTTCTTCGCCAGCGCATCGTCATCCTTGATGGCGCGATGGGCACGATGGTGCAGCAGCACAAGCTTTCCGAGGAACAATACCGAGGCGCGCGTTTCGCCGCTCATCCCGCGAAACATCTCAAGGGCGATCTCGAGCTTCTCCAGCTCACCTGCCCGGAAGTGGTCGAGGAAATTCACAGCCAATACCTGGAGGCGGGCGCGGATATCATCGAGACAAATACCTTCAGCGCCACCACCATCGGGCAGCACGACTTCCTCTTTCGCGAGAAGAGAGAAGGGGAGCGAAAAGATGCCGTTTTTTTTCAGAAGGTCGTGGAAGACGACGACCTCCGCGCGCTCGTGCAGGAGATGAATCTGGCCGCGGTCCGGATCGCGCGCGCCGCCGCCGATCGCTTTGTGAACACGAGCGGAAGTCCGCGCTTCGTCGCCGGTTCGTTAGGCCCGCTTCCCGTCACCGCTTCTCTTTCCCCGGACGTAAACGATCCCAGTTTCCGCGCCGTCACTTTCGACCAACTCCGGCGCACCTACAGCGAACAGGCGCGCGCCCTGATCGAGGGCGGAGTCGATCTCCTGCTCGTCGAGACGATCTTCGACACGCTGAATGCCAAGGCCGCGATCTTCGCGCTCGAAGAAGCGTTCGACTCGTTAGGCAAGAGACTGCCGATCCTGATCTCGGGCACGATCACCGATCTTTCCGGGCGCACCCTGACCGGCCAGACAGTTGGCGCCTTTCTCACCTCCATCCAGCACGCCGAGCCGCTCGTGGTTGGATTGAACTGCGCCCTCGGTCCGGCCGAGATGCGGCCGCACGTCGAGGAGATGGCCCGGCTCGCGCCCTGCTTCACGAGCGCTTATCCGAACGCCGGCCTGCCCGATCCACTTTCGCCGACCGGCTTTCCGGAAACGCCGGAAACGTTCGCGCCCCAACTGCGCGATTGGGCGCGGGAAGGTTGGCTCAACATCGTCGGCGGCTGTTGCGGGACTACGCCGGAACACATTCGCGCGCTCGCCGCAGTCGTTAGGCAGTTTCCGCCGCGCTCGTGCGCAATGTACGAGGGGCCGTCGCGTCCCGAGAATCGGGGCAGACAGGCCCCTCCCACTTTGCATCTCTCCGGTCTCGAGGCGCTCGATATCACACCCGATTTCGGCTTCGTCGTCGTCGGCGAGCGGACCAACATCACCGGCTCTCCCAGATTCTCGAAACTGATCCTGACGGACGACTTCGAGGGTGCACTCACGGTCGCACGCCAACAGGTCGAGGGTGGGGCCAACATCCTCGACGTCAACATGGACGAGGGAATGATCGATTCCGAAGCGGCCATGACCCGCTTCCTCCTTCTCATCGGAAGCGAGCCCGACATTTCGCGGCTCCCGATCATGATCGACAGCTCGAAATGGAGCGTGATCGAAGCCGGACTGAAGTGCGTGCAGGGCAAAGGCGTCGTCAATTCGATCTCGCTCAAGGCCGGCGAGGAGGAATTCCTCCGCCAGGCGCGGCTCGTTAGGCGTTATGGCGCGGCGGTCATCGTGATGGCCTTCGACGAGCGCGGCCAGGCTGACAGCTTTGAGCGCAAAACCAAGATCTGCGCCCGCGCTTATCGCCTCCTGACTGAGGTGGCAGGCTTTCGGCCTAACGACATCATTTTCGACCCCAACATCCTGACGGTCGCGACCGGGATTGAGGAGCATAACGAATACGCCAACGCCTTCCTCGCGGCGACCCGCTGGATCAAGGCCAACCTTCCGGGCGCGCGAGTCAGCGGCGGCGTGAGCAACATTTCCTTCTCCTTCCGCGGCAACAACACCGTGCGTGAGGCGATGCATTCGGCCTTCCTCTATCACGCCATTCGCGCCGGGCTCGATATGGCAATCGTGAACGCGGGCCAGCTCGCAGTTTATGAGGAGATCGAGCCCGCCTTGCGCGACCTGGTCGAGGACGTTCTCTTCAATCGCCGGCCCGACGCGACCGAGCGTCTGGTCGATTTCGCCGAGAAGGTGAAATCGAAAGGAAAGGTCGCGCCTAACGAAGAAGCCTGGCGGAGCACGCCAGTCGAGGAACGACTCTCGCATGCCCTGATCAAGGGAATCGTGGAACATATCGAGACCGATACGGAGGAGGCGCGGCAGAAAGCGACCCGGCCGCTCGACGTGATCGAAGGTCCGCTCATGGCCGGCATGAGCGTGGTCGGCGATTTGTTCGGCTCGGGAAAAATGTTTCTGCCGCAAGTGGTGAAAAGCGCGCGCGTGATGAAGAAAGCGGTCGCCTACCTGATGCCGTTCATGGAAGCGGAGAAACAATACGGTTCAAAACCGCAGGGCCGAATCGTGATGGCGACCGTGAAAGGCGACGTGCACGACATCGGCAAGAACATCGTCGGCGTCGTCCTGCAATGTAATAACTATGAGGTAATCGATCTCGGCGTGATGGTGCCGGCGGAGAAAATTCTCGAGCACGCCCGAGAGAAGCGCGCCGACATCATCGGCTTGAGCGGGCTGATCACTCCCTCGCTCGACGAGATGGTGCACGTCGCGCAGGAGTTGGAGCGGCAGCAATTTTGCGTCCCGCTCCTGATCGGCGGCGCGACCACCAGCCGGGCGCATACTGCGGTCAAGATCGCGCAGCATTATCACGAAAGCGTCGTCCATGTACACGACGCTTCGCGCGCCGTCGGGGTGGTGAGCGCGCTCCTCAACCCGGAGGCGAGAACGAAATTCGACGCCACGACGCGGAGCGATTACGAACGTCTGCGGAGCGAACACACTGGTCGCACTCGGGAAAAGAAAATGCTCAGCCTGGAAGCGGCGCGGGCCAATCGCCTAACGATCGACTGGAGCAGCTACGAACCGCCGCTGCCGGGATTTCTAGGCCTGTGCCTGGCGACGAGCGATCCGGAGGGCGCAGACAAGGCATGGGCTGACAAGATGATCGAAGTCCCGCTCGCGACCCTGGTCGAATACATCGACTGGTCGCCGTTTTTTCATGCCTGGGAATTGCGCGGACGTCACCCCGCCATCCTTGAAGATGCGATCGTCGGCGCGCAGGCGCGGGAGCTCTTCGCGGATGCCGAAAACCTTTTGCAGCGAATTGTGGCCGAGCGTCTTCTCACCGCCCGGGGGGTCTTCGGTTTTTGGCCGGCCAATTCGTTAGGCGACGACGTTCAACTTTATCACGATGAGTCCCGCGAGGAGGTCAGCGCGACGTTTCATTTCCTCCGGCAGCAAATGCAGAAACCGGCCGGGCAGTTCAACTATTCACTGGCCGATTTTGTCGCGCCGAAAGCTTTCGGAAGGCGCGATTACCTGGGCGGATTTGCGGTCACCACCGGCATTGGGGCAGACGAGCTGGCGAAGAAATTTCAGGCGGCGCACGACGACTACAGCGCGATCATGACGAAGGCGCTGGCTGATCGGTTGGCGGAGGCATTTGCAGAATTCCTGCATCGCGAAGCTCGCATCGCATGGGGTTTTGGCGGAGGTGAGGGCCTAACGAAAGAGGATTTGATCCGGGAGCGTTATCGCGGCATTCGTCCCGCGCCTGGATACCCGGCCTCGCCGGACCACGTCGAAAAGGGAACGCTTTTTCGTTTGTTAGGCGCGGAGGAGAACGCCGGAATCCACCTGACGGAATCGTTTGCCATGTATCCGGGAGCGAGCGTGAGCGGCCTGTATTTTTCCCATCCTGAAGCGCGCTACTTCGCCGTCGGTAAGATCGAGCACGACCAGGCGAGCGATTATGCCGCGCGGAAGGGTGTCTCGTTAGGCGAAATCGAGAAATGGCTCGGTCCGAATCTCAACTTCGAGGCCGGCGCCTTCCCCGAAGGCGCGCCCGCTCCCGGCTAGCCGACGGAACTAATGGGTGCTGCGGACGGCGAGCGTTTCCTGAGCGCGGAGAAGATCGTGGAGGGTGATGATGCCGGCGGGTTTATCGCCCGCTTCCAAGACCGCGAAGCCGCCCGGCGCTTCGATCAGGAGGCGGGCCACTTCGCTAATCGTGAAGCTGCGCCGACAGGTCGCGACATTTTCGATCAGCGGTTGCCGATGTTGTTCGAGTGCGGCGACCGCTTCCTCGCGCGCGAGGCACCCGACCAGCTTACCGTCCTCTACCACCGGAAAGCGCTTGAACTGATTCTTCTCCAGCACAACTCGCAGATTTTCCGGCGCGAGATTGTCGATCACAACCGGCCGAAAATTGGCGATGGCAGAAATTGGATAGGCCTGCCAACTGCGCAGATCACGTGGCGGAATCACGTGCACGAGGACGATTCCGTCCTGGCTCAGGACTTCGTCATAAAAATTGTGGGTCGTCAGGGCGCGCGAGATCGCTTCGCTCACGAGCGCGCCGAGCATGAGCGCGGGGACGAGCGCGAATTGATGAGTCATCTCAAAGACGATGAGAATGGAAGTGAACGGTGCCCTAACGACCGCGCTGAGGCAGGCGCTCATCCCGATGATGGCGAGGAGCGTCTGATCGTCGCCCGTGAGGGGAATGCCGAAGGCAGCGAGACCGCCTAAGGTTCCGCCGGCGGCGGCGCCGAGAAAAAGCAGCGGCGCGAAAATGCCGCCGCAACCGCCCCAGCCGTAGCAGGCGACGGTCGAGATCCATTTCGCGAGAAGAAGGACGGCGATCAGAAGCCAGGGGATTTTTCCATGCAGGATTTGGGAGAGATCGTCGTAACCGAGACCGAAAACGCCGAGGTGCCCCGACCAGAGAAAAACTCCGACTCCGAGCATCCAGACGGTGAGCCCGCCAAACAACGGATGGAGCCAGCGTGGGAGAGTATTCCATTTCTTGGAAAAGGTGCGCAGCCGGAGGGTGGCGCGTTGAAAACCGATCCCAACAAGTGAAGCGAAAGCGGAAGCGAGCGGCACGCCGAGGTAAACCTGCCACGAAAGATTTTCGATCTGCGGAAGAACAAAGGCAGGGTTCTTCCCGATGACGGCGTGCACGGTGAAGGCGCCGAGGACGGAAGCGAGGATAATGCTGCCGATCAGGGGGCTGTTCAGGTCCTGCACGATCTCCTCGAGGACGAAGGTGATGGCAGCGAGCGGCGTGTTAAAGGCCGCCGCCAAGCCGGCCGCCGCGCCGGCCGCCGCAGGTCGCCGCCGCCGCTGTTTGGGAATCCCAAAGACGCTGCTCAACTCGGAAGCGACACCGCCAGCGATGTGGACTGACGGGCCTTCGCGACCGAGGCTCATTCCCCCTCCTACGTGAAGCAGACCGGCGACGAACTTGACCAGGATGGTCTTTACCCTAACGAGTCCAAAATCCTGCCAAAAGGCGAACTTGAGCTGCGGAATACCGCTCCCGGCCGCGCTCTGGTCGACCCGGAACATGAGAAAGCCGCCGCCTAACGAACAGAAAACAACGACCGCGAGTGAGCCGAGAACGAAAACCGTGACTGTCCGGTGAGAGAGGAGAACGAAAGTGGAGAGGTAAATCCAGTTGATCCCAAGCTCGAACAGAACTGCGGCCAACCCTCCCGCCAATCCGTAAATGCCCGTGAGAAGGATCGAGCGACTGGATTCGGGAAGGCGTTGAAACTGCCGGGCGACAAAGGACACAGGCCTGCCACTAAACCCGAGGATTCAGATTTGGCACGGAGTTTTGTGCGGGGCGAGCCCATCTCGACCCGAGGGCGCTTGGCTCTTCGGGACAGATTTTTGGGAGAAATGTCGGTGGACGAAGCGCCAGCTAGACCGAATTCGGATCGGCGCGGCTGATGAGCATCGTACCCGCTTCGTCTTCCGTGATCTCTTCTGTTTTCTCCGCCGTCGGCTCGGGCCAGACAACGTTCCAGGCAAGGTGGAGTTTCTCGAGCGTCCAGATCGTGTAGCGGGTCAAATCGAATTCCCACCACTTCAGTCCATGTGCTGCGCAGCGCGGCTTCGCGTGATGGTTGTTGTGATAACCTTCCCCTAACGCACCAAGTCCGACCCAGAAGTTGTTTTTGCTTTCGTCGGAAGTCTCGAAGCTGCGATAGCCGAACTGCTTCATGTGGCAGATCGAATTTACCGCCCAAGTGCAATTATAAACGAAGAGGATCGGGAAATAGAGGCACCAGAGCATGCCGGAGAATCCCAAGGCCGCAAAGAGCAGACCCGCCACTGCAAGATGCGGCAGAACGTAGAGCGCAGAGTTTTCCCACAGTTTGCAGTACCAGATTTTGCGCACGTCGGCAGCGTAACGCAGGGAACGTTCGCGAAACGACGGCGGTTTCCGAATGAGCCACATCATGTGGGCGTAGGGAAATCCGTGTCGCGGGCTGTGGATATCCTCTTCGGTATCCGATTTCAGATGGTGATAACGGTGGTCGCCCACCCATGTCACTGGGTCACCCGAGAGGCCGATCGCCGAGCCGGTGGCGAAGAGAAACTTCAGCCAACTCGGCATCTCAAAACCGCGATGGGTGAGATAACGATGGAGGTAGAGAGTCGTGCCGAGACCGATCCAGAGATAGAGGCCGAACATGATCGGCAAATAGTAGAGGTGGAAGCCGGTCCAAAACGCCGCGAGTCCGAGGAGCTGCAGGATGATCAGGATCGAGAAAATGGCGATGTTGAACTTTTCGTTTTTGAACATAACTAGGGCGTGAGCAGATTGCTGGCCGTCCGGAAGAGAAGGCGCAGTGTCGGCTCCGAAGTGCTGACCGGCAAGCTGTTTTTGGCAGTGTCGAATCTTTAGCGTTCAAAGGAAATGGCCTCGCCAATCTGGGACGACGAAAGCGCACGAGTAGATTTTCAGGTGCGAAACCGAACCCGGCGTGGTAGACATCGCGCAGTCTTTGCCACCGGGGTGTAGCTTAGCTTGGTAGAGCGCCTGGTTTGGGACCAGGAGGTCGCAGGTTCGAATCCTGTCACCCCGAAAAGCAAGAGCGCCGGAAGCCTATGAAATTTTCCCGACAAGTTTTTCTCGCTCTGGCCTTCACGCTCACTCCCACAGGAGGCGTCAAGCCGCAATCTTCGCCCAGCCCGGACAACACTTCGGAGCAAGCTGCGCAGGCGCAGATTTCGGCTTCGGGAGTCGCCCCATCGCCCTCGGCCACTGCTGCGGTCGAGCCGCCCTCGCTCATTCCCGATAATCTTTTATCGGCGCCTGCGACGCTCCCGTCGATTCCGGCCGCACCCGATCTGGGGCAATTGAGCACATTCTTTAAACAGACTTCGCTCGGCAAAACAGCCGATGAACATCGGCTCCATGTGCAGATGAGCGCGTTGGAGGTAGGGATTCGTAACGACGAAGATCTGCACGCGTTGAAGGCAGATGCTTTCCGAGCTCGAACAGATCTCGAGCGCCGTCATCGACTCCGCACCTACTATGACGCCTATTACAAAAGATTGCAGGATCGGGCTTCAACACCGGATTTAAAAGGATACATCGTCGCTCAAAGAGCGGCGCATGAATTGACGCTCCTCCAACCGCGCACCCGCCACCAAACCGACGAGGC
>DASXDC010000033.1:0-5383 GCA_036490855.1 Chthoniobacterales bacterium | reverse complement strand
GACCCACTTCCCGCCGATCGAGGAAAGCGCCGGCAACTCGCCGGTCGAGTAATCGGTCTTGCCGATCGCGCCCCACATCCGCGTGCCGGTGGCATCGTGCCAGAGTCTGCTCATGCTCTCCCCGGTGTGGCAGCCCCAGCTTTTCACGTAGGCGTCGCGGACGAAGTCGTGTCGATCGATTTTCCTTAACTCCGTTTCATGCAGCCAGGATTTCGACGCGCTGTCGACCACGTTGCTGTAATCGAAAAGGAAACACGCCTTGTTTGAATGGCCAAAATATTCGAAGCCGGAAATTTTTACCTGATCGCGTGGCTGGCCCTGGTTGAGGTAATTGATGACGTCGCCGCCGCGATCGAAGTAAACGAGCCTGAGATAATATTTGGCGCGCACGCTGTTGATATTTGCGATCAGGTCCTGGTGTTCCTGCACCCCGCGATCGACGTAGCCCGGCTTATAAACCAGCCAGGTGATCATCGCCTCGGGCCCGAGCTGCGCGCGCAGCTCTTCCGTCCGCACCCGTGCGGCGTGGATGAAATTCGCCCACCAATGATCGTGCGGCTGCGCCTTATATTGCTCCCAGGTGTGGAGTGACGGGCCGCCGACGAGGATGATGTATTCGCGCTGCTGGGCTTGCGCGCTCGCCACCGCGAAGAGAGCGAGGAAAAAGAGAAGAGCGGACCGTGCTTTCATACCATGGACAGGGGAGCAGTATCTATGCGCGGAAGGGAAGAGCGTGCAAGCGCCGATCGGTCTTTCAGGAACGCCTCCCGATCGAAGACTTGCGTCGCCAGCCTCCGATCGCGCCGAGCACTAGGAGAAGCGCGCCGAAGGTGCAGACGATCGCCGCGCCTGATGGCAAATCCCATTGGTAAGAAAGAAACAAGCCCGCGATCCCGCCCACCAGCGCCACCAGCCAGCCGATCAGGAGACGTTTGCCTAACGACGCTGCGAGATTAATCCCGCAGACCGCCGGCACGATCAAATAGCTGAAAATCAGCAGCACTCCCGCGATCCGGACGAAGCTCGTCACAACCAGGCCGAAGAGCGCATAGAACAAAAAATCCCACCAGCGCACCTGGAGGCTGCGTTCGTAGGCGACGTCGCGCTCGAACGAGACGAGCAGGAACGACCGGCGCAGGATGAAGTGCACGAGGCCGACGAAAACAAAAAGCCCGAAGCATTTCCAGACGTCGATCGGACTAACGAGCAGGATATTGCCGACGAGCATGTTCTTGATCTCCTCGTCTCCTTCCGCCGCCCGGCTGAGGAGGAGCACCGCGGTCGCGGCCGCCACCACATAGCTGATGCCGATGATCGCTTCCTGTGGAATCTGGCTGCTGCGTTTCCCGGTCACGGAAAAAATCGCCGCTCCGAGGAGGGTGAATCCGAGCGCGATCCCGAAGGCGGGCCAGCCTTCCAGATTCAGATGCAAAAGCACAGCGACGCAGATGCCTAACGAAGCCATCTGCGCCATCGCAATATCGATGAAGATAATCCCGCGCCTAACGACATGGAGCCCGAGATAAACCAGCAGCCAGGGCAACAACACACAGGCCACGACGGGCCAGAACATCACGTCCCACATAGCTTACTTCAACGCCGTCGCGAGGCTGTCCACTAGCTTGTCGATCAGCTCCACATAAGTATCGGTCCCGGGGAGCGCGCCAGGGAATTGCGCGAAATCCACCACCCTCCCGCCAGTCTCCTGCGCCACCTTCTCCGCGATCTTCCGGTTCTGATACGGCTCCACCAGGATGGCCTTGATCTTCTGCGCCTTCATCTGCGCGATTACTTCTGCAAGATGCGAGGGCGAAGGCGGGATGCCGGGCTTCGGCTCAAGGAAAATGCTGATGTTAAAGCCGAAGCGGTGCGCGAAATAGGGCCACGAATCGTGATAGGCGACGAGGCTCTGCCCGCGGAAAGGAAGGAGCTTTGCGCCCCACTCCTGGAGCTTGGCATTAATTGTGGACTCGAATTTCTTTTCGTTAGTCTGATACTGCGCCGCGTGCGTCGGGTCGACCGTGGCGAAGGCATTCGCGATGTGCGCTGCGACCGCCTTGGCGATGATCGGGTCGACCATAAAGTGCGGATTTCCCATCGCGTGCACGTCGCCCGCCGCACGCGTCAGCTGCGCCGGCACTTCCATCAGCCGAATTCCCTGCGATGCCTGGACGCGCCCCGGCTGGCCGACTTCGATCTTTGGATTGCGCGCATTCTGCAGAAGCGGCGGGAGCCAGCCAATCTCGAGTTCGGCGCCACCATCGATCAGGATATCGGCGTCACGCAGTTTCACGACAAAGCTCGGTCGCGCATCGACAAAATGCGGATCCTCGGTCGGCTTGGCCAGGACTGCGACATCGACATTGTCTCCTCCGATTTCGCGCGCGAGGGAACCAAAATCGGGCAGAGTCGCGACGACTTTGATCCGGGCCTGGGCGGGCAAGGTTGTCGTTAGGCAAAGGCAGAAGCTGAGGCCCAGTGTTGTGAAGGAGTTTAGTTTCATAAAATCAGAATTTGTGGGCGCCATGCGCGCCGAGGATGAATTCGAACTGGAGGAAGATGGAATCGGCCTGCCGCTCGCTCAGGAAATCGTTCGCCTCCAGGAAGTCGTGATTGTACTGCAAACGGAGCTTGGAAAATTCCGTCGGATACCAGGTGACATCGGCCGCAATTCGCGAACGGCTTTGGCGCAGATCATCGTCGGTAAAGGCGGAATCCTGCATGTGGACATAGTCGCCGCGCAGTCCCGTCGTCCAGCCTTTGCGAAATCCCCACACGACTTGCGAATACATCCCCCAATCGTGGAACGTCTCCGCGACCGGGAATGCGTCGTCGATCCCGCGCCCCGCTTCAAAACGGCGATACATCGCTTCCGTCTGCCATTTGACGAAGGGAAACCCGCCTTCCGCGCGCGGCGATTTCCATTTGTAGAGAAGATCGGCCCCATAGATCTGAGTGCGCGCGTTGGCGCCGGTTTCGTTGGAACCGAAGGCGCCCGAGACGCCGAAGAGAACCGTCTGCGTCGAGCTGAGGTCGAAGGAATTTTCCCAGCGCGGCACCCAGACGAAATCCTGCAGCCCGCGCGCTTCCCGATCAGTCGTTAGGCGGCCGTAGAAGATCCCGTTCTCTCCCGGATTTCGAAATGAGAAGCCGGTGTTGCCGCGCCCGTTTTCTACCCCAAAGATGAATTGCGAATACCACGAAACCGGCGCTGTCCAGGAGACCTGCGCGCCGACTCCGCGCAGCCCATCCGAGCCGAGGAAAAGGCCGTGCACGAGCGGGTCGTCGGCAAAATCCCAGGTGTGCGGATGAGTTGGATTGATGCGGCCGAAGGCGCTGAAAAATTGCCCGCCCTTCAACTGCAATCCCCACGGCAGATCCGTCGTCTGCATGAAGGCCTCCTCCACTTCAATCTCCGTCTCGTTGTCGTTATTCAGCTTGAAAACGATGTTGGCGAACCCCTCAAAATAAGGGTCAACCGCACCATCGAGCGCGAGCTCGAGATTGCGCGCGTTAAATCCGCGCTGCAGCGGATCGTGGTCGCCGACTTCGAGGTGGTCGAGATTGCGATCGCTCGAATAGGCGAGCGCAAACTGGCCGTCGAACGAGATGTTCATGTAAGTGCCGGAGGCGCGACTGCCCGCGACCGTCATCGGAGCAACCAATGAGGCGCCGGCCCCACTCGTGGAAATCGTCTCGCTCGACGTCGTGACGGAGGCGTCAGTCGTCGGGAACGATTCGTTAACCGGCGCGGCGGCCGGACCGCTGGCAGCGGCGGGGATGGGTGTCGGTTGGGCCGTTGTCGCAACGACCGATTCGTCGCTTATCGGGAAAAGCGGCGGCGCGCTCCCCGACAGCGCAGACGTGGCGGCTGGACTCTCGCTCGCCGGCAAGCTGGTCGGGCCGGCATTCATTTTCGCCAGCGCGGCCTGCTGATCTTTGACCTGCGCCTGCAGCGTCTTGACGGTTTCACTCAGCGCCTGCACCTGCTGGCGCAATGCTTCCATCTCGTTAGGCGAGGCGGCCGGCGTTGGGCTCTGCCCGAAAACTGCCGCCGGCAGGCAAAGCGTCGCCGCGATCACAATAAATTTTTTCACACTTCATCTCCATCGAGATCTTCCGGTCATGGCCGGATGATTGTCCTTCAGAACGAATGCGCCAGCGCGACCTAGATCCAGCCTCGCGCGGGAACGCGCACGCGCGGCTGCCGCGCGAAAGGCGCGGGACAATCCGGTCGTTAGGCGAAGGCCGGCGGGGCGTGCTCGAGGAGCGCGAAGAAGTGAGATCGAGGAAGGACCGTGCGCGCCGGCAGCGACAGCGTCGCGAGCAGCGGAAAGGCATCGGGCGCGACGCAAATCGGTCCGGCCGTGGCGGCTTCGCATTGGCCGGAGGCGACCAGGGTCACGAGACAAAGATGAGGCGAGCCGGAATCGGAATGGAGCTGTTCATGCAAAGCGGGAGAGGCGCTCAGCACCGCCGCCGCCACGATCGTGAGGGCAAGGAGCGCGGCGAGAAAGAGCCGGCCTAACGAAAAAGAGCGCTCGGCAGCGGGTGCGGGCATGCGGCAGGAGCTTTCCGCATCGCGCGCGAGCTGGCAAGAAGATTAACGATCGCCGCGGGCGGCCTGGAATTCCCGCCACGAATTCCAAGCCCGCTCCGGATTGCCTTTTGCCGCCCAAGCCTCGGCCTCCAGATAATGAAAGTAGGCCGGCGCGTCCGGCTGAGCGGTGAAATGGCGCGCGGTCGCGAGTGCGTCGTCTGCTTTTCCGGCATCCATCTCTGCTCGATAGAGAGCGTAGCCAATCGCCGGATCACTCGGGCTCGCGAAGAGCTTCTTTTCGAGCTCATCGATCGATCCAGCACCCGTGGTCGGCGGCAAAGCCGGCGGCGGGGCGTGTTGCCTAACGAGTCCCCAGGCAGCGGCAAACTCCCCGCGCCCGGCGTGGTAGCGTGCCATGCCCGACCAGGCGAATTCTAGCCACTCGGGATGAGCCTCGACACCGCGGACCAGCTCATCGAGCGATTCGTGGTGCGACCAAAGGGCGAAGAGCTTTTGCTTCTGCGCCGGCGTGAATTGGGCGAGAGCCGGGTCGCGCGCAAGGACGGCGTGAAGCGCGGCCTCGAACTGCGGCGTGGTCGCGGCTTCGAGGTAATTAATCGTCAGGCCAGGACGATCGATGGCAAACTCGCGCAGCGCCTCATGGACGCGGGCGTCGTAGCTGGCGGCATCAGTCAGCATGAGCGCGTAGATACCGGCTTCCTCCGCGCCTTGCCGCTGGAGCGCTTCTCGCCAGGCGGTGATGGCGAGTGTCGGCTGCCAGCCGAGCCAGACCTTTCCTTCCTCAAACGGTAATTGGTAGGCGCTCGGCTCGAGAAAGCGCGC
>DASXDC010000032.1:0-3109 GCA_036490855.1 Chthoniobacterales bacterium | reverse complement strand
TGATAAAGCCTCCCTCCACCAAAGCTGCCGGATGGCGGGTATTGGCGATGACGTAAAACTGTTCCGCCTTGATCCCGCGATTCACCGCCTGCGTTTGCTCAACCAGTGCGGCCTGAATGCATTCGGCCAGATTTTCGCTCTGCGCTGCGACCGATCCAATCTCGGCATGTTGCAGAAACGGCAGCCAGGCGAAAAACCCAGAGCCTCCCGCCGACTGTTGCCGAGCGTAGTAGGTTTCGATCCCGCTCGCGGTCGTCCGTTCGCCATCGTTGAAGTGAATGCTGATGAAAACCGAATGCTCTTTCTGGTTGCCTAACGACGCCCGTTCCGCGAGCGAGACATAACGATCTCCCGTTCGCGTCATCGCGGTCGCGAACCCCGCCGCGCGCAGGAGCAAGTCGGTCCGGAGCGCGACGTCGAGCGCGAGATCTTTTTCCAGCACCGTCCCGCAGATCGCGCCCGAATCCTCGCCGCCATGACCCGGATCGAGCACGACGAGCAAAGAGGATTCATCATGCGATTGCCGCGCACGCGGCGTCGAGGCCGGTCGAGTCGGCGCCGGGAAACGCACCAGCCAGACGAACGAGATCGTCAGGAGGAGCAACCCAAGCCACCGGATGACGCGCCGCATAAATTCCACTTAGCCAAGCGCCGCTCGTGCGGCAAGTTCGCGATCTCGTTAGGCAGCTGTCAATTCGTCCAACTCTTCGCCGGTGATCGGGCGATAACGCAGCGCGCTCGGCCCGCTCCGTTCCAGGACCGCCGCTTCGACCGTCGCGGTTTGCAACTCTTGCGCACGATGTTGAGCGAGCGCCTCCTGGGCTGGAACTTCTTCGCTCGTTTCCTCGCCTGCGGACAGGCTGCCGGCGCTCCAGGCATCGAGCGCAATCTTCGTCGCGCGTTTCAAAGTGCAGTCAGGATCATGTTCGCGGGTGAGGAATTTCTCCATGCGCTCCGTCGCGCGGGCTGTGCCGCTGATCGCGCAAAAGCGCGGCGGCTGCGTCTTCACGGTCGGCCCGTTCGCCGTAATCACGCCGTCATATTCGACACGCAAATACAGATCCTCGGCCGCGGTCGCACCGACTTCGGCAAAAATCATCCGGGCGAGAAACGGCGCCCCGTAGATTTGCTCGAAGGCAGTTTTCAGGAGCGGACTGAGCGAATAAAAAGCCAGCCGCCGCAGCGAGACGTCGGCCGCCGAGCGCGTGAAACCCTCCGTGCTCGCGAGTTCAATCGCCGCCATCCGCAGGCGCTCGATGTCGCCCGGATGACCGATCGCGCCCAGCGCGATGCGATCGTATATTTCGAAAACCTTTTGTCGCGCGCGACCGACCGTGAGGAACAAAATTCCATCGCGATAACTGAGGGCCGCGATCGGGCTGCCAGATGCGAGCTGCGTCTCGATGTATTCGCGCCGGTTCGCGATCGCCTCGACCCACCGATATGGTTCTTCGATCATGCCACCGTGCTCTTGAAGCGAGCCGCGATTTTTTTCTCCGAGAGCGTTTTGATTCCGTCGCGAGAAATGATCTTGAGCAGCGGAAAAATGCGCGCGTTGCGATCGACTCCGCCGGTCGCCGTGTCCGCTTCCGCCGCGGTGTCGAGGGCGCGGAGCGCGACGGTGACCGCCTCTTCTTCCCGCAATTTGTGCAGCGGCTTTTTTCCCCAGCGATTCTCGTAGAACAGGACCCCGCGCACCGCCGGCGAACCTGAGCCGGTCGCGGCATAATCGGTCACTTCAAACTGTGCCCCCATCGCATCGTAGAAATAGAGCCGCGCCTGGCCGTCACCCGCAAAATCATAAGTCGCAAATATCGGCACGACGATGCCGATCCCCTGCACGACGAAGCCGAAGTTGTCGCGCAGCAATTTCGAAAGCGCGCGCACTTTCCCATCCACGCTCATCTCCTGCAGTTGGGTGCGGCGAAAATACTGCAGCGAATGCTCAAGCACGCGCGCCATCTCCCAGGCCGTCGCCGGTACACCCGCAATTGCCATGAGCGAGTGCCGATCGATCTCCAGCACCTTGTCCGCCCGATCGTAAACCACGGTGTTGCCGGCCGTCGCGCGCCGGTCGCCCGCCACCAGTACGCCGCCGGTGAATTTGAATGCGAGAATCGTCGTCGCCTGGGTCGGCGTAAATTCCTCTCGGGCCCCACCGCCTCGACAGCTCAGCGTCGGCGCGACCGGCTGAAGCAAACCCTGCTGCCGCAGGAGCGCGGGGAAATCAGCGGCGCCGTCGCCTAACGAGTCGCACGTCACTGGCCGGTGCGCTGCCGGTAGCGCTTCGATTGGTTGGGATCCACCTTGCGCATTTTCTTCAGCAAATCGCGCGTGTCCGGCTTGGAAACATCAGGAGATTTTGGCCCGCCCCCATCGCCTTGCTGCGGCCCCCACGGCACTGGCGCGACCGGCTTTTCCGTCCGTTCTGGCATGGAAAAACGCTACCGTTAAAGCGGCAAAACGCAAACCGCGACAGGCTTGCCAGCTTCAAATGGAGGTGCCAAGCTTGCCCATGATTCGCTTCCGCAGTACGCTCGCGCTTCTTTTTCTCGGCGGATTTCTCCTGACGCAATCGCAAGCCCAAACCCCGGCTGGTTCCGGTGCCCGCTCCGACGCCGCCGACCTCCTCAGCCTGAGCAAAAAGATTGATGAGCAGAACATGAAGATCGATCTCCTTTCTCAACAAATCCTGCGGCTGCAACAGGAGATCGAGCATTCTAAAAGCTCTTCGTCATCCATCACCGCCGCGCCCGGACTCGGCAATTCGATGGCCCCGGCTCCCGCCGGCGGCGGCGCGACGCATGTGGTCGCGCGCGGCGAAACCCTCACTTCCATCGCCAAAATGCACAAGGTCGGGATCGATGAACTGCAGAAATTCAATCACATCGAGAATGACCGGAAGCTGCAGATCGGCCAGACCCTGGTCATTCCCGGCACACAGAACGCCTCGCCCTCCGCGTCTCCCAGCCCCTCCCCGCCTAACGATTAATGGATTCGACCGGGAACCAGCTCTGGTTCTTGAGCAAACACGAAGACGGGAGCGTCTTCGGGCCGCTGCCCTTCGATCAGGACCAGCGCTGGGCTGCCACCGCACAGGTCGCGCCGC
>DASXDC010000031.1:0-3047 GCA_036490855.1 Chthoniobacterales bacterium | reverse complement strand
TTGCGCTGGCTGCACGAGACGCTCGGCGACGTCACCTACGAGCTGACTCGACTGCAGATCAGTCCGGCCGGGCCCTATCGCTGGCGACCGGCGGTCAACGCCTTCCAATGCGACAAAGGCCTGCGCATTTGTGTCGATCTTGCCGGGGTCGATCGCTCGCACGTCGATCTCACGATCGAGCCGCGCCGGCTCTTGATCCGCGGCACACGCCAGGCACCGGAACCGGCCGAGGATGAAGATCGTGCAGTGCAGATGATCGCATTCGAGATCGACTACGGTCCCTTCGAGCGCATCGTCGACCTGCCCCTTTCCGTCGATGTCGAGGAGGCGCGGGCCGAACAAAAAAATGGCCTTCTCTGGATCGAGCTTCCTTTTCGAAAATGAACGAACAACCTCTCAGCGCCTTGCAGGAATCGGCCGGGACCACACCTTCCGTGAGCGATGAAGTTCGCGAGGAGGCGGCGAACGAAACGCCAGCCATTCCAGAGACGCTCGCCATCTTGCCCGTTCGCGGATTCGTCATTTTTCCAAGAACTGTTTCGCCACTCAACGTGCAGCGCGCGGCCTCGATTCGCTTGCTGAACGAGACCCTGCCGCAAAACAAAATCATCGGCCTCGTCACCCAGCGCGACGAGACGAAAGAGGAGCCGGAGATTTCCGATCTTTATCAGGTCGGCACTGCGGTGATGGTGCTGAAACTCTTGCGCCAGTCGGAGAACAACGTTGTCGTCATCGCCCAGGGATTGCGTCGCTTTGCGATTCGCAAAATCAGCCAGACCGCGCCCTTTCTCCGCGCCGAAGTGAATTTGCTCCAGACCCTGCCGGCTCCGGCGACGAAGGAATTCGAAGCGGCGTTTCGCAATCTGCGCGACTCCGCGGGCAAGCTGCTCGAACTCACACCCGACGTTCCGGAGCAGGCTCGCGCGCTCGTGCTTGGACTCGAGGATGCGGAGCAGTTGACTGATTTTCTAGCGCCGAATCTCAACGTCGATATCGCGACGAAGCAGGCGCTCTTGGAGGAGAATGATGTCGAAAAACGTCTCCGCACCGTGCAGGCGAACATTTCTTCGCAGCTCGAGATTGCGCAGATCCAGCAAAAGTTGCAGCAGGATGTGCAGTCGCAATTCACCGACGCGCAACGCCGCGCCTACCTGCGCGAACAGGTGAAGGCGATCCAGCGCGAGCTGGGCGAAGGCGATTCCGGCGCGGAAGAACAGCGCGCGCAATTGCGCCAGAAACTCGAGGAAGCGAAGCCGCCGCAGGCAGTGATGGAACAGGCGGAGCGCGAATTGAAGCGGCTCGATTTCATCCCGCAGGCCAGTCCGGATTATTCCGTGATCGTGACATACGTCGAGACGATCTCAGAGTTGCCCTGGTCGAAGATGAGCGACGACAATCTCGACCTCGAGAAAGCGCAGGATATCCTCGATCGTGATCACTACGACCTGGAAAAAGTAAAGCGCCGGCTGATCGAATATCTGGCCGTCCGCAAACTCAACCCCGAAGGTCACGGCCCAATTCTCTGTTTTCTCGGGCCGCCCGGTGTCGGCAAGACGAGCCTCGGACAGTCGATCGCCGATGCGCTCGACCGCAAGTTCGTTAGGCTGAGTCTCGGCGGAATTCGCGACGAGGCGGAGATCCGCGGCCATCGCCGCACCTACATCGGCTCGATGCCGGGCCGAATCATCCAGGAAATTCGCCGCGCCGGGACGCGCAACCCCGTCATGATGCTGGATGAGATCGATAAACTCGGCACCGACTTCCGCGGCGATCCGGCGAGCGCGCTTCTCGAGGTGCTCGATCCGCGGCAGAATTTTTCTTTCGTCGATCGCTATCTCGATGTGCCCTTCGATCTTTCGCAGGTCATTTTCATCGCGACGGCCAACTACATCGAAGGCGTGCCCGAGCCGATGCGCGATCGGATGGAGCTGATCACGCTCGCCGGCTACACCGGCCGCGAGAAACTAGAGATCGCGCGCCGCTATCTCGTTAGGCGGCAATTGCAGGAGAACGGCCTCAAGCCGGAGCAATGCGTCTGGGAAGAAGCCGCACTCGTTAGGGTAATCGATGACTACACCCACGAAGCGGGCGTGCGCGAGCTCGAGCGCCAGCTCGGTGCCGTTATTCGCGGCGTCGCTGCGCAGGTGGCGCGCGGAAAAACCGAACACGTCACCGTCACGCCCGAGTTGGTCGGTGAGATGCTCGGGCCAGCCCGCTATATTCACGATACCAGGCTGGCCGCGAATAAACCTGGGATCGTGACCGGCCTCGCATACACACCCGCTGGCGGCGAAGTGCTGCACATCGAAGCCACTCGTTATCCCGGCAAAGGCAACGTCACCCTCACCGGCCAGATCGGCGAGGTGATGAAGGAATCGATGCAGGCCGCGCTCAGCCTCGTGCGCAGCCGCGACGGAGAGGTGGGTGTGAAGCCGGAAGAATTTCGGGAAACCGATATTCATGTCCACGTTCCGGCGGGAGCGATTCCGAAAGATGGTCCGTCTGCCGGTGTCGCGATGTATACCGCCCTCGCCTCGCTTTTCAGCAATACACCGGTGCGCTCCGATGTGGCGATGACGGGCGAAATCACTTTACGCGGCCTCGTTCTGCCGATCGGCGGTTTGAAGGAAAAAAGCCTGGCCGCGATGCGGGCCGGCATCACGACCGTTATCATCCCGAAGCTGAATGAAAAAGATCTGGTCGACATCCCGGAGGAAGCGAAAGAGAAAATCCGGTTCGTCCCGGTAGAGACGGTCGACGAAGTACTAAAGACGGCACTCGAGCAGCCACCTTCTCCCTACGAAGGCTAAGTCGCGCGGGCCTTACTCCGCCGCCTGAAATTAAACGCTTGTCGGTCCTCTCCGGCGCGTTAAGATTGCGGCCCCGAATGGAAATTCGCGGGGCGCCTTTGCGTGGCCGCGGACACCAAAGGATGCATCATCAAATCCATTTCACCGCGAGCGTTCGTCTGGATCAACGGATGGACTTTCCGTCTCCCAATTCACCGTGCCGCTATTCGTTAGGCACGGTTTTTTTATGAGCGACAA
>DASXDC010000030.1:0-8661 GCA_036490855.1 Chthoniobacterales bacterium | reverse complement strand
CTTGGGCATAATGACGGCTGACCGCGGCCGACGGTTTGTCTTCGCAGTATTCCCCGCGTCCGAGAACGATCGCGTCCCAGGCCAGCTTCGTTCTGTCCCAGCGCCGATCGCGATCCATTGCAAAGTAACGCCCCACGACGGTGATGATCCGCGCGTCGCTCTGCGCCAGTTGCGCACTGCAGGTCGTTAGGTAATCGGCGCCGCCCGTTGGCGATGCATCCCGCCCGTCCGTGATCGCATGCACCAGAATCTCCCCGACCCCGGCATTCTTCGCCGCCGCCGCGAGCGCGACCAGATGGCTGTAGTGACTGTGCACGCCGCCATCCGAAACCAACCCGATAAAATGCAGGCCGCCTGTCCGCGCTTTCGCGAAAGTTTCCTTCAGCACATCGTTAGTCTGGAGTTCGCCTTCCGCGATCGCCTTGTTGATCCGGGTCAGATCCTGATAGACGATCCGGCCCGCGCCGAGATTGAGATGGCCGACTTCGGAGTTTCCCATCTGCCCAGCCGGCAGGCCGACGTCCTCGCCGCTCGCGCTCAACGTCGCGACCGGATATTCGCGATAAAGCCGGTCGTGAAACGGCGTCTGCGCCAGCAGGGTCGCGTCGCCGTTTTGTTCCCGGGCCGCTTTTCCCCCGGGGTTAATGCCCCATCCGTCGCGGATGACGAGAACGATCGGCTTTGCCATCCGCCATTCTCCCGGTGCGCACCCGCGCTCTCAAGCGATTTCCCGCGGCGCGGGATTGACAAGGCCCGTCGCCGCTCACTCTATCCCCTCAGTGAAATGGCGTAACCAGATCCTGGCGCTGCTTTGCCTAACGATCTTCATCGCCTTTGGCTTCTTCTATTTCCAGCACTGGGTGGTGCAGAAACCATTCGGGATTGTGCTTTTCGTCGGTGAAGGATTGACGCCGGACCGGCTGGCCGCGACCCGCTCCTACGCGAGCGGCGCCACCTCGCGTCTCGCGATCGAATCGCTTCCCGCGATGGCCTTGCTGAGTAACTACTCGCAGGACTTCGCGGTGCCTGATGAGGCGGCCGCCGCCACCACTCTCGCGACCGGCGCGAAAGTGAACAATCGCAGCCTCGCTCTTGGGCCTAACGACAAGCGATTGCGCAGCATCATTGATCTGGCGCGGGAAAAAGGACGCGCCATCGGCGTCGTGACAAACGGCCGCCTCTCCGATGCGACCGTAGCGGCCTTCTACGCCAGCGGGAAGGGCGACATCCTGCAGCAACTGGCGGAGGAAAAAAAAGTAGACATTGCGCTTGGCGGTGGAATCGAAAATTTCCTGCCTGAAGCAAAAGGCGGACGCCGGACCGACGGCCGCGATCTCGTGCTCGAGATGCGGCGCAACGGTTATGAAATCGTGCGGAGCAACGCCGAGCTCGAGAACATTCCGCAATGGCGCCGGCCGAAGCTGCTCGGCCTTTTCAGCCAGGGCGAGATGGCCTACGCTAACGAAATCGCCGCCGGCAGCGAGCAGCCCGCCCTGGCCGACATGACGCGACGCGCGATCCAGCTGCTGCAATGGAACACGAGCGGTTACTTGCTCATCGTCGATGCCGGGCTCATGCGCACGGCCGCACGCGAAAATCACGGCGAACGCACCTTGGCCGAGACCGTCGCGCTCGATCGCGCAATCGCGGTCGCACGCAGCTACACCGGAAAAAATTCCACCATCCTGGTGGCGGGAAATCTCGGGATTGGCGGCCTCTCGCTCAACGGTTTTCCTTTTCGCCGCGACAGCGGGGTCGCGCTCCTCGGAGTGAATTCATCAGGAGAACCGGCGCTGACTTGGGCGACCGGGCCGAACGGCGTGACCGCGCCGGCCGCTCCGCCTAACGAGGAGCCGGCTCCGCCCGGAGAAGGACCAGCCGCAAACAACGGACAGGAACCCGCGGCGGCTTACGCACCGACGGCGCGCAACACGGTCGACGACGTCCTGGCGGCGGGGAGCGGGCCCGGAACAGAAGCGCTCCACGGCTTCCTCGACAACACGATCATCTTCAAAATTCTCGCCCAGCAGTTGTAGTCGCTTCGCGATTCCGCGCGGTGCGTTATTCGTAGCGGAGTGCTTCGATCGGATCAAGACGCGACGCTTCGCGCGCCGGATAAAAACCGAAGAAGATGCCGACCGCCGCGCTGAAGAAAAATGCGACGACGATCGAGGTAACGGAAATCAAAGTCGGCCAGTGCGCCACGACCGACAGAATTTGCGACGTTCCGAGGCCGAGCGCGATTCCGATCACGCCTCCGATTGAGCTTAGCGTCACCGCCTCGATCAGAAACTGGGTGAGAATATCGCGTCCATGAGCGCCGACCGCGAGGCGGACGCCGATCTCGCGCGTCCGTTCCGTCACGCTCACGAGCATGATGTTCATAATTCCGATTCCACCTACGACTAACGAGACGCTGGCGATCGCGCCTAACAAGAGAGTCATGACTTTGGAAGTGGCGGTGGCGGTTTCCGCGATCTCCTGCTGGTTGCGAACGGTAAAATCATCGTCGCGCCCCGGCCGAATATTATGTCGCTGGCGCAGGAGTTCGTTGATCTGCTGCTGGGCGGGGGCGAGGTCGTTAGGCGAAGCGACTTGAACGTTGATTCCTCGCAGGGTGGTGCCGCCGAGGACGCGTTTCATCGCGCTCGTGTAGGGCATGATGACAATGTCGTCCTGGTCTGTGCCCTGCGGGCTCAATCCTTTCGGCGTTAGCACCCCGGTGACGAGAAAGGGAACACCTTTGATCCGCAAGACCTGGCCGATCGGACTTTCCGAACCAAAGATCTGGCTCGCGGTGGTACGGCCGATCACGCAAACCTTGTTCGCGCTTCGCACGTCCTGGGGGGTAAAAATCGCACCATCGCTCAGCGGCCATTCCCGGATGTCAAAGTATTCCGGCGACTCGCCATAAATGCGAGTGAACCAATTCTGATTCCCGGATGAAACCTGGCTGGTCGAAACGACTTCTTCGCTGACCGCGATGACGCCCGGCACTTCGCGCCGGATCGCTTCCGCGTCCTCGATTTTCAAAGTGCCGGCGCTTCCCCAACCGGTGCGGATGCCGCTCGAGGTGACGCTACCGGAAAAAATCAGGATCACGTTTTCTCCCAGGCTGGCGATCTGCGCTTCGACCTGCGCTTTGGCGCCGTTGCCGATGCTGACCATCGCGATGACGGCACCGACGCCGATAATGATGCCGAGCGCGGTCAGGACAGACCTCATCTTGTTTCGACGGAGAGCGCGAAAAGCGATCTTGAAGGTCGACTCGAACTTCATCCCACCGGCTCCAGTTTTTTCGCTTCTTCCGCGGCGGTCAGACGCCGCGCGACCGAAAGATCCGTTTGCACGAGGCCGTCGCGCATCACGATGTTGCGCCTGGCGAAGGCGGCAATGTCGGGCTCGTGCGTCACCATCACAATCGTGATGCCGCGTTCGTTCAGTTTTTGGAAAATATCCATGATCTCGAGGCTGGTGCGGCTGTCGAGATTGCCGGTCGGCTCGTCGGCGAGGACGACTTCCGGATCGTTGATGAGCGCGCGCGCAATCGCGACCCGCTGCTGCTGGCCGCCGGAGAGCTGGCTCGGATGGTGATCTTCCCGCCCGGTCAGGCCGACGGCGTTCAGAACCTTCTCCGCTTTTTCGCGGAGCTGCGCATTCGTTAGGCGATGTTCGCCGTAGAGCAAAGGCAGCTCGACATTCTCGAGCGCGGAAGTGCGCGGGAGGAGATTGAAACTCTGGAAAACGAAACCGAGCTTTCGATTGCGGATGTCGGCCAGACGATCGCGATCGAGCCCGGAAACGTCGAATCCGTCGAGCAGATAACGACCTTGGGTTGGACGGTCGAGGCAGCCGAGCAGATTCATGAGGGTTGACTTGCCCGAGCCGCTCGAGCCCATGAAGGCGACAAATTCGCCGCGCTCGATCTGGAGCGAGACGCCCCGGACGGCGTGCACTTCCACCTCGCCGGTGCGGTAGGTCTTGCGCACTTCCTCCAGCCTAACGACGGCTTTGTTTTCAGCCATGTGCGATGCGGTTAGAAATGGCGCCGGCCGCCGGTGAATGGGTTGTTCGACTGTTGCGCGGTAGCCGAGACTTTGCCGGTGACGGCGGTGACGACGCGGTCGCCGTCTTTCAGTCCATCGAGAACCTCGGTGTAGATGCCGTCGCTGATCCCGGTCTTGATTTGGACCGGGGCGAGGTTCAAACCGCCCAAAACGTAAACCGTCCGCTCGGTCTGGTGCGTGCCCGATTTGCCGTGGCTGCCACGGGCCGCGATCGGCGGCGGCGTTGCATTCGGCGGCCGGAATCGGAGGGCGGCGTTGCTGATCTTCAAGACATTGTCGCGTTGCGCGCCGATGATCGAGACGTTAGCCGTCATGCCTGGCTTGAGTTTCAGATCGGCATTATTGACTCCGATGACCGTGTCGTAGGTGACGACGTTCTGCACTGTGGTCGGAGCGTTACGGACCTGGACGACGTCGCCGTGGAAAGTGCGCCGCGGAAAAGCATCAACCGTGAAATCGACCTTCTGCCCGACATCGACCGTGCCGATGTCGGCCTCGGCGACGGCGGCGTCGATCTGCATTTTCGACAGGTCGTTTGCGATCGTGAAAATCACCGGCGCGCTTAGGCTGGCGGCAACCGTCTGCCCAACATCGACGCTGCGAGAAATGACAATCCCGTCGATCGGTGAAGTGATGGTGCAATGGTCGAGATCGACCTTCGCCTTTTGAAGCGCGCCTTGCTTGATTTTTATGTTCGACTCCGCCTGATGGAGGGTGGCGTTGGCCTGGTCGAGCTCGGATTGAGAAGAGTTTTGTTTCGCGACCAATTCCTGCATGCGTTTCTGCGTGACCTGAGCCAATTCCAAAGCCGCTTTTGCGTTGTCAAGATCGCCCTGCGCCTGCATGACCGCCGCCTGAAAAACGGCGGGATCGATTTCAGCTACGACCTGGCCGGCTTTCACGGGAGAATTAAAATCCACTAACAGCTTCTCAATGTTTCCGGAAATCTGGCTCCCGACCTGCACATTTACGACGGGATTGAGCGTGCCAGTCGCGGTCACAGCCTGCGTGATTGCGCCGCGGGTGACGGCTGTCGTCTGGTATTCGCTTTCGCCGTTGCCGCGACAGCGGCGAAGAACGAAAAGGGCGGTGAGTGCGACGAGGATGGCAACACCGATGAGAGTGATTCGTTTCATGAAAAAAAGCCGACGCACTGGGAGAGCCAGTGTTGATTAGACCGGCCGGAGCCGAATTAGTTACAAGAAACCATGCGCCGTTATCTCGAAATTTATTCGATCATGCTGCGCAACTCGCTCATCCGCGAGATGAGTTTCAAGGCCAATTTCGTTCTTTGGATGATCGTGGAGGTGCTCTGGTTTTGCGGCCAGATTCTCTTCTTCAGCATCATCTTTGGGCAGGTGAACCAGATCGGCGATTGGACGAAATGGGAGGTTGTGCTGCTCGTCGGCACGCACCAGATCATCGCGCAGCTCTTCCAGGCATTCTTCTTCGTCAACGTCGCAAACGTGCCCGAGCTGGTCCGGACAGGAAAGCTCGATTCACTCCTCGTCCTGCCGATGGACAGCCAGTTTGCCGTCTCGACGAAACAGTTCGGGCTCGACAGCGTAATCAACGCCCTCCTCGGCGCGTTCGTCGTCGTCTTTTCTCTCCGGCAATTGCACGTCGTGCCCGGGCCGTGGGCCATCCTGCTCTACCTCGTCGCGCTCGGCTTCGGCGTCGCGATTCATTACTCGATCATGCTCATGCTGGCGGCGGTCAGTTTCTGGATCGTTAGGGCACAGGGCCTCGTTTACGGCTATTTCAATTTCCTCAACATCGCCCGCTATCCGGACGTGATTTTCCCGCAGCTTTTCCGCTGGGTTTTCGGCTGGATCATCCCGGTCATCATCGTGGCGAACATTCCGGCGCGGCTGCTCATCAAGTCGCTTGGGCAACCGACCTGGCTGATGTTTCATCTCGTCGCGGCGGGGTCGATCGCCGCCCTCCTCAGCCGAATTTTTTGGCGCTGGGCGCTCCGCCATTATTCCAGCGCCAGTTCCTGAGTTGGCCGAGCGAGAGATAGGCAAAAATCGCAATCCCGAAATCGCTCGAAACCCCCTTGCGTCAAAATGTAATTGCCCTTAATTAAGCCTCCCTCAATTCCGGACCGAAAGGGAAACGACCCCAACCATTAATTTTATGGCGCGTTCAACCAAGAAATCAGCACCAAAGAAGCCTGCAAAAAAAGCTGCGCCGAAAAAGGCTGCGGCACGCAAGGCCCCTGCCGCGAAAAAGGCGGCGTCCGCGCACAAGTCAAAAGCTTCCAAGTCCGTCAAGAGCGCGAAGTCGGCCAGGCCCGCAAAGTCGACCAGATCTGCGAAGTCAGCCAAGCCCGCGAAGGCGTCCAAGTCCGCCAAACCGGCCCAGACGGCAAAGGCGAACAAATCGAATGGCTCGGCCCTGCGTTCAGCCAATGGCAATTCGCGCAAGACGAGCAAAAACAGCCAGACCTTTACCATCGTCAGCAACCACAAGGAGAAAGAACGGCGTCTCGATCCCTTCACCCGTTCACAAAAGGAGAAGCTCCTGCAATTGCGCGACGCGATGGTCGATTCCATGGCCGGAGTCGCGCAGGATACACTGCGGGCGCGCGCCGAGGGCAGCGAGGCTTCCGCTTTCGGAATGCACCAGGCCGATGCGGGGAGCGATGCTTACGATCGAGACTTCGCCCTCAGTCTCCTCTCCCAGGAACAGGATGCTCTTTACGAAATCGACGAGGCGCTTAAACGCATTGAGCTCGGCACCTACGGAAAGTGCGAGATGTCAGGCAAACCAATTTCGCATGCTCGGCTCGAGGCGATTCCGTTTGCCCGCTTCACGGTCGATTGCCAGTCGCAGCTCGAGAAGCAAAGCAAGGCTTCCCGCGTCCGGCAGTCAGTCACCTCGCTTTTTGGTCTAACGGATGACGAAGCCCGCGAAGGCGAAGAAGAAGAAACGGTCGCGGAGACGAAAGAATAACAATGGCTCAGGAAATTATCACTCTCGAATGCACGGAAGCGAAGGAGGCTGGAATGCCCGCTTCGCGTTACATGACGACGCGTAACAAAAAAAGCCCGCGGACGCCGAACCGGCTGGAAAAGAAAAAATACAACCCCTTCATGAAGCGGCATACGCTCCATCGGGAGACGAGGTAATCCACCATGCAACCGAAGACCGCCAAACGCCGTTCCGCCTTTCGTCGCGCCAACCGCACCATGCCCCGCCGCCGGATCGACCTCGCGGCCGAGGCGATCGATTACAAAAATCCGGATCTGCTCCGCAAATTCGTGACTGAAAGCGGCAAGATTCTTCCCCGGCGCGTGACCGGGATGCCGGCGCACCTGCATCGCAAAATCACCCGCGAAATCAAACGCAGCCGGTCTGTGCTGCTGATGAAGTAACGCGAAAGGGTCGGCTTCGCCGCCATTCACGTTTCCCCGACGTTTCCCGCAACAGGAATGAGACAATGCCCTGTCCTTCCGTTAAGGCCGAGTTCGTTAGTCCAGACTTTTCGTTACGCGGGCCTGCCTCGTTAGGCGACCGCTTCGAGTTTCCTAAGGCGGTGGCGAAATGCAGGTCCATCTGCAGGCGAAAGCGCCAGTGGAGTCATTCCTGGAGGATCTCTGGAAAGGGGAACTTCGACCCAAGGCGACCTAACGATTGCTGATGAAAATCGCGTGCGATTCCGCGATGTCGTTGAGCAGGTAATCAATCGTCTGATCGAGCGATTCGCCCGCGGTCGCCGAGCTGATTGATTCGATCGTTAACGCGAAGAACGGCGCACCGCAAAAGCGTGCTGGCGTGTTTCGGATTTTTTTCGACGGCGAAACGTTCTGCGAATTCGATGCCCGAATTTCGCCGATGCGCGGACGCGTCTCGCGCGCTTACCCTGCGGACATGAAAGCAACCACCTATCGAATCGTGCCACTCCCGACCGAAGTCGCGGAACACGCGCGCGCCAACGCACGGGCCGGAGCCTCGGACCACGTGATCGTCACCGCCGATGCCGCGAAAAGTTATCCCTGCCGCCATTGTCTGCAGTGGGCGGCGCCCGGCGAAGAGCTGGTCCTTTTCCCCTTTACGACGATCGGGCCGGGTAAGCCGTATGCGGAGACGGGACCGATCTTCGTGCACGCCGGGGCGTGCGAGCGCTATCGCGCGACCGACGAGTTTCCGGGGGAATTTCGTGAGGGCCGATCGATTCGCGGTTACGATGCGGCGGAGAACATGATCGCGGGCGAAGTCATCAACGGGAGCGGACCAGAAGAGGTGATTGACCGATTGCTGGAGAATCCGCAGATCGCGTTTCTCCAGGTGCGAAGCGCCAGCCGTGGCTGCTATACTTTTGGAATCGAGCGCGCATGAAAGCGATGGAACTTCTTCCGCCTAACGACACCATGTATGACGCTCTCCTGAAACGCGACGCCAGCTTCGAGGGCATCTTTTTTGTCGGCGTGCGCACGACCGGGATCTTTTGTCGGCCGACCTGTCCGGCGAAAAAACCGGCGCGTCAGAACGTCGATTTCTTCGCGACGCCGAGCGAAGCACTCCTTGACGGTTATCGACCGTGTCTCCGCTGTACGCCGATGGATTCGGAACAGCGCCCGCCGAAGTT
>DASXDC010000029.1:0-1701 GCA_036490855.1 Chthoniobacterales bacterium | reverse complement strand
GACGCACGTTTCGCGCAGCACGCTGACCGCACGATTCATTTATTCGACGGCCGCGTCGTCGAAGACAAGATCGCTGCCTAACGAGGAATCGGAAGGGATGCGTTGGAACGATCTTAGCGAAGGCTCGATCAAAACGCTCCTCATCCTCGCTCTCCTCGCGGCTAATATTGCGCTGGCTTTCCCGCGGAAGAGCCTTCCCGCGGGCGCATCCACCTTCTCGAGAGATCAGCAGAGGTTTGGCGCCGTCGCGGACAACTCCTCCGCTTCACGCAGCGCCCGGTCAGTCATCGATCCTGTTCGGCCCTAACGATCAGCCATGCTCCAGGAACTTCGCCACTCGCTTCGCTTACTCGTCAAGAATCCTCTCTTTGCGATCGTCGGCATTCTCACTCTCGCCCTCGGGATTGGAGCCACCACCGCTGTCTTCACGCTCGTCGAGGCCCTCCTCATCAAGCCGCTCCCCTACGGGGATCCGTCGCGCCTCGTCCTCCTCTTCGAGCACTTCAAGGATCAACACCTCGACACCATTCCCGTCTCGCCGCCCGAGTTTCTCGAGCACAAGACGCAGCTCAGAAGCTTCGACAAACTGGCCGCCTTCGACACCGCGACCTTCAACCTTTCCGAAGGCGAACTGCCGGAGCGCGTCTTCGGGGCCAAAGTTTCGGCCGATCTTTTTCCATTGTTAGGCGTGCAGCCCATCCGCGGCCGCACTTTTCGTTCGGAAGAGTGCGCGGTCGGCCGCGACGACGTCATCGTGATCAGCGAACGGCTCTGGCGGCGCAAGTTTGATCGCGATCCGCGCATCCTCGGGAGCAAGCTGATCGCCGATGGCCGCGCTTTCACTGTCGTCGGGATCATGCCGGCGAGTTTCGAATTCCCGCTCCCGCTCTTCAATATCACCGGCGCGCAGTTCGGCGAACGCGCCGATATCTGGCAACCGCTTGGCTTTACCGACCAGGAAATGAAACGGCGCGGCTCGCGCAGCTACAGCGTCATCGGACGGCTCGTGCCTAACATCTCTCCGCAAAAGGCCCAGGCGGAACTCGAGACCGTCGTTAGGGAAATGCGCCAGCGCAATCCCGACAATTATCCGAAGGGCGACAGCTTCGGAGCCACGATTTATCCGCTCCAGAAACAGGTCGTCGGACCGATGCGACCGCTCCTCCTCATCCTCTCCGGCGCCGTCACCCTCGTCCTTCTGATCGCCTGCGCCAACCTCGCGACGATGATGCTGGCCCGCGCCACCGCGCGCGAACGCGAGATGGCCATTCGGGTCGCTGTCGGCGCGAGCCGCTTCCGTTTGCTTCGCCAGAGCCTGACGGAAAGCATCATGCTCGCCATCCTTGGCGCGACTGCCGGGACTCTTCTCGCCATCTGGGCGGTCGATCTGGTGAAATCGATCGGCACCCAGACCATTCCGCGCCTGAGCGAAGTGCACCTCGACCCTACCGTTCTCCTCGTCACCCTCGCCATCGCGGTCGCGGCTGGGATCGCTTTCGGCATCGTCCCCGGCCTCGCGAGCGGCAAGCTCGACCTCACCGAGTCGCTCAAGGAAGGCGGCCGCGGCTCCACCTCCGGCCGGCGTCACAACCGGCTGCGCAACGCCCTCGTCATCGGCGAAGTCGCGCTCGCTCTCGTCCTTCTCACCGCCGCCGGTTTGCTGCTCAAGAGTTTCGTTAGGCTGGGGAACGTCAATCCCGG
>DASXDC010000028.1:0-6881 GCA_036490855.1 Chthoniobacterales bacterium | reverse complement strand
TGTCCGAAGAAACAATGCAAGCCCAGGCTCGCCCCGTTGTTAAATGTTACACTGAAAACCGTGATCGGCTCGGAGACCAAGATGCCCGTGATGTCCGAGGTGTTGAAGGTGGCGGTATCGAACGAGCCATCAGGCACGCAGTCGCCCTGGGCACAACTCCAGTTAGTCGCCGTGCTCCAGCTGCCATCCGTCGGAGCGGCCTTCCATATTCCACTGCCGTCTGCGCGTGCTGTGGACCCCGTCGCGAAAAGCAGGCCTGAGACAATGACGCAAGCAAACGCCAGAGGGCGCGCCGATTTCGCAATCCAGAGATGGTCAAAAAGGTTCAGACGCGGCTCGTAATTCTGATCTTGTGGCTTATGTGCGCCTCCCCCCCCCCGGGCGAAGGTGTTGAGGGTTCAGTTGATTGTGCGGCGAGGATTTGCTGAGGTTATTTGACGGTTCAGGCGCTGGATTTTCATACGGATGCTTTCTGGGCGTTTCCCTTGGACGAGGGATACTGATTTGCCATGGGGCGCGTCAAGCTCATTGCGCGTCGGGGAAGGCGAAGGGCGGCCCCCGGAGATCGGACGATTGGGCGGAATCAGTCGGCGATTCGGCTGAATCGCGCGGTGATTCAGCGGTTTTAGGCCAGTTTTGGGCTTCTGGAGGCAAAAAGGGCCGGAACACTAATGTGGTCTGCGGCGACACATATGTGTCGTGCGCTGATTCATCTCTATTGTGCTGGAACCCATCTGAGTCGTCGCGCGACTCGTGCCAATCGCGGTGCGACTCGGGTGAATTGTCCGACGACTGACATTTGTGCCTTGCGATCGGGGCCAATTGGCGAGCGATTGGGGGTGAATAGTTCGCCGACGCAGGTGCGTCGGGCGGCGAGGGGCATGAATCGCGCGGCGATTCGGGTCGATTGATCAGAACCACTAATGTGGTCTGGCACGACACATATGTGGTCTGCGGCGACGCGTATAGGTCGCGGCCTGATCGGCATGAATCGCAAATCGATTCGGATGGGTTGGGAAAAGTTTTGCCTCTGTCGGCTTTCGAAGCAGATGGATCACGCCACGACGGATGTGGGTTGGCAAAGGATCGGTATGCGTTCGAAAACGAAGCTGGTGGGTTGACGGACAATCCATATCCGTCGCGCGAGGACTTGCCTGGGTTGCGGCGCGATTGACCCGAATGGCGAATCGGATTGAACCACTTACCGGGGCGCTCCAGTGCTAACGCAATGGACTAGTCCGTGGGAGGAAGGCGGACTGCGAGGTATGCCCTAACGGCTGAGCTCGAGCATGCGGCGGATGGGCTGCTCGGCCCGGGCGCGGAGCGGCTCGGGGAGAATGATCTCGGGCTCGAGATTGAGGAGGGCGGCGTGCGCTTTCTCGAGGGTGTTCATCTTCATGAAACGGCACTCGGCGCAGGCGCAGCGCTCGGTCGGGCCGGGGATGAAGAGCTTGCCGGGGATTTCTTTTTTTAGCCGGTGCAACATCCCGGCTTCGGTCACGACGATGATTTCATCGGCGGGCGATTCCCGGCAGTAGCTGACCATTTTTTCGGTTGAGCAAACTTCGTCGGCCAGGAGCCGGACGGCGTAGGAGCACTCGGGATGGGCGACGACGGGCGCGCCGGGATGGCGGGCGTGGATGGCGCCGATGCTGCGGGCGGTGAACTCGATGTGGACGTAACAGTTGCCCTGCCACAAATCCATCTTGCGCCCGGTGCGCTCGATCACCCAGGCGCCGAGGTTTTGGTCGGGGACGAAGAGGATGTTGCGCCCGGCGGGCGCGGCCCGGACGATTTTCTCGGCGTTGCCGCTGGTGCAGATGACGTCGGAGAGGGCTTTGACGCCGGCGCTGCAATTGATGTAGGCGATGACGTAGTAGTTTTTGTCGGCATGATCCTGGAGGAATTGGGTGAGCTTTTCCGGCGGGCAGGATTCGGAAAGGGAGCAACCGGCGTCGAGGTCGGGGAGGATGACTTTCTTGGATGGATTAAGGATTTTCGCCGTCTCGGCCATGAAATGAACGCCGCAGAAGAGGATGACTTCGGCGTCGGTTTTGGCCGCCTGAAAACTCAGGCCTAACGAATCGCCGACGAAGTCCGCGATGTCCTGGAGTTCCGGCACCTGATAGTTGTGGGCGAGGATGACGGCGTTGCGCTCGCGCTTGAGGGCGGCGATTTCGGCGGCGAGATCGAGACCGAAATTTACACCGGCACTTACCATCGACTAATATCCGCTCATCCCATGAGTTTACAAACCAACGACAGGCGGTACCGGCTCGGATTCATCGGCGGCGGGAAGCTCGCGGGCTCGGTCGTGCGCGGGCTGGTGCGAGCCGGATTCTGCGCTGCGGCCGAGATCCTGGTGAGCGAGCCTAACGAAGCCGTGGCGGCAGTCTTGCGCGAGGAAGCGGGGATCGAGCTGGCTCGGGAGAACGCGGAGATCGCCGAGCAGGCGGCGATGATTTTGATCGGGGTGAAACCGCAGGTCGTCCTCGGTGTGATCGAAGGAATCGCGGGAGCGATCGAAGGCAAGATGGTGATCTCGCTCGCAGCCGGGATCCGCCTGCCGAGCATGGAGGCGAAGGGACCGGGGCGTTTTATGCGGGCGATGACAAATACGCCGGCGGCGGTTTGCCAGGCGGCGACGGCGCTGGCGCGCGGCAGCCGGACGACGGAGGAGGATTTCGCGCGGGCGCGGGAGATTTTCTCCGCGATCGGGTTCGTCGCGGAAGTGAAGGACGAACAGATCGACGCCGTGACAGCCCTGGCCGGGAGCGGGCCGGCCTTTGTCTACACCGTGATCGAGGCGCTGGCGGCGGGGGGAACGAGTTGCGGGCTTCCGGCGGAGGCGTCGTTAGGCCTGGCCACCCAGACGGTGCGCGGGGCGGCGCAGCTCGCGCTCGAGAGCGGGCTCTCGCCGGAGGAATTGCGCCGGATGGTGATCACCCCGGGCGGGACGACGGCGGCCGGCTTGGCGGAGATGGAGAAGCGCGCCACGGCCGCGGGCCTGAGCGCCGCGGTGGAAGCAGCCACGGCGCGCGGTCGGGAGCTTGGTTAATCTCGCCGGCGAAGAACCTACGGGACGGCGCTCGTGTCGTAGACTTCGACCAGGCCGATGCCCGTCGCGCCGCTGGCCGCGCTGAGGAGCACGGTGTAGCTCCCGGGATTGAGGGTGGCGAGAACGGCCGACTCCTTCGCGTTGCTCGGGGCGAGCCCGTCGGTCGTGATGGCCTGCGCGTCGGGGCCCTGCTGCCAATCGTCGTTCGATTGCAGGACGTCGCCGTTCGCGTCGCGCAATTCCAGATTCGGATCGGCGAGGGGATTGGTGATGCCGGCCGCGCCTAACGAGGGGCCGAGGCCACGGGCGACGACCGTTTTCGGATCGTTGCCGCCGATGATGAAGCCGCCGATGAGAATGTCGTCGCCGGTCAGAACCTGGCCGCGGGTGGAAATATTGCCGGCCCGCCCGCCGGTCGTATGGAGGTCGTAAAGTTCGAACAGGCCGATCCCTGTACCCGGCGGATTCTGATCGTCAGTGAAGCTTTGCACGACGGCGGTGTAAGCGCCGGGCTCGAGGGTGAGGAGAAGGGCGGACTCGCGACTGTTCGACGGGTCGAGGTGATAGCTTGCGATCGCTTCGGATTGCGCGCCGTCGAAGGCCCAGTCGTCGTTCGAGGCGATCTGGTGCTGGTCTTGATCGAAGACCGTGATCGTCGGATCGAGGAGCGGTTGACCGATCCCGACCGAGCTGAGCGAAAAGCCGATCGCGCGCAGGATGACGGTGGCCGGTTCCGATCCCTGCACGATGAAGCCGCCGATGAGGACGTTACTGCCCGTGCCGATGAGACCGCGGGTAGAAATGTTGGCGAGGACGGGCGCGGCGACGGCGGCCTGATAAGCCGGTCCGATATTGTAAAGGGACTCGACCCCCATGATGTCGTCCGGCTGAAGTGAGTCGATATCGCCGATGTGGGAATTCATGATCGCAACCACGGTCTGCTTATGCTCATCGGGGTGATCGAGGCCGAGCATGTGGCCAAACTCGTGGAGCGCGACGCGATGGAAATCGATCAGGCTGGGATTCAAGGCGCCGCGATAGGAGTCCCAAGTGTAGAAGGTGTTGAAGATGGTGTCCGATTCTTCGAAGACGTCGCCGCGGTAAGAGAGGAGGGTGATGGCAAGGACGCCGGAGCCGAATTTGTCGCCGTAGACGGTCGAGGAAAAGAAGGCGGAATTCTCGTCGTCATCCATCGACGGGATGACGGGCGAACCGAGGATGGCGACGCAATGCAGATGCTGGAGGTAGAGATTCCAGGAGTTGAGCGCGTCCTGCGCGCTTTCGTTAAAGGAAGCGAAGCCGTCGATCAACGGATGCGGTCCGCCTAACGAGGTCTGGATGGCGACGGTGCGGTCGCGAGTCCAGGACTGGCCTTCGAGGACGAAGGCGGGCGAAGAGGTGAGAGCGAGGAAGAGAAATGAAAAGACGAGCGCGATGGATTTCATAACGGGCGCGAGGCGGTCGGAAGTATGGACGCGATTTCCGGAAAATCCAATAAGAACGCATGCCACGCTGCGTTCCACCGGCGAAAAGACTGGGGGAGATCAGGCACCGTTCTTTTTATCCGGAAACTGGAGGGTAACGACGGTGCCTTTGCCCTGCTCGCTCTCGACTGAGACGCTGCCGTCGTGAACCTGCATGATCGATTTCACGATCGACAAGCCGAGTCCGGTGCCGGCGGCATTGCGTTGCGCATCGCCGCGGAAGAAACGGTTGAAGACGTTAGGCACATGCTGTGAGGAGATGCCGCAGCCGTTGTCGGCGACCGAGACATCGCTCCCGCCGTTGTTCCGGGAAAGCGAGACGATGATCGCGCCGCCCGAAGGCGTGAAGCGGAGGGAGTTGGTGACGAGATTGATCAATGCCCGGCGAAAAAGGCCCGGCTCGGCGTAGATCTGGCCTTCACCGCGGCACTGAATCTCCACGCCCTGTTCCTGCGAGACGACTTCGTAGAATTCCCGGATGTCTTCGATCGCCACCCGGCCGTCGAAGGAGTCGCAGTTGAGCGAGCCGATCGTCTCAGCGCGAGCGAGGAAAAGAAGGTTATCGATCATGCCCGAAAGGCGCTGCAATTCCTCGAGACCGGACTCGATCACTTCACGATAGTCGTTCGCGGTGCGCGGCTTGGTCAGCGCGCCTTCCGCCTCGCCGCGGAGGATCGCGATCGGGGTGCGCAGCTCGTGGGCGAGATCGGCGGAAAATTGCGAAAGCCGGGCGAAGGAATCTTCCAGCCGGCCGAGCATCTTGTTGTAGCCGAGGGCGAGAGGATGAAGCTCTTCCGGCCAGGCCTCAACCGCGACCCGTTCATGAAGCCGCGTCGCGCCAGTGCGCTCGATCGATTCCCCAAGGCGCTTGAGCGGGAGGAGACTGCGCCGAATCACGAGCAGAGCGACGCCGGCGCACGTCACGACTGCACAGCCGACGATGCCGGTGAGTAATCCGGCGTAGCGGGTGCGGAAGCGTTCGTCGTGCGTCCGTTCCTGCGCCAGTTGCAAAGTGAGATGCTGGTTTTCGAAATCGGCTGGCGCGGTGACGAGTGCGAAAGTCTTGCCATTGCGCGCATGGTAGATCGCGGTGTTGGGGCGCTGCCCGCGAATCGTTAATGACTTTGGAAAAACATCGATGGGCAACATCTTGCGCATCCGCGGGCTTTCCGCGACGACGTTGCCGGTAGCGTCGATGACCCGGACCGCATAAGCCTTATCGGCCGTGCGAATGATGCTCAGCTCGCGATTAAGAGATTGCGCGCCGGCATCGGCCGCGATGTCCGCGCGGACGGCGGCGAGCTTATCGGTCAGGTAACGATCGTTATCATGATCGACATGCTGCACCACGACCCAGTAAGCGGCGGCCATGGCGAAAAGGAGCATCGCCGCCGCCGCCACGGTGAAGAGGAGGGCGAGGCGAAGGACGATCGACCAGGGTCTGGGTGTTCCGGCTTCTTTCAGGGCACGGGAAGGCCTAATCGGCTTTGAGGACATATCCGACCCCGCGGATGGTTTGGATCATTTTCTTGTCGAAAGGATCGTCCACCTTCGCCCGGAGGCGGCGCATCATGACATCGACCACATTGGTGCCGGTATCGAAGTTAATGTCCCAGACCTGTTCCACGATTTCCGTGCGCGAGACGATGTCGCCTCCGGCGGCGGCGAGGAAGCGGAGGAGAGCGAATTCCTTTGGGGTGAGATTAATTGTGTTCCCGGCCCGCGTGACTCTGTGTTTGCGCGGATCGACCTCCAGATCGCCGATCGTGACGACTTCTTCGCGGCGTTCGGGCGAGCGGCGCATGAGAGAGCGGACGCGGGCGAGCAGCTCAGAAAAGTGAAACGGCTTGATGAGATAATCATCCGCCCCGAGATCGAATCCCTTCACCCGGTCCGGCACGCTGTCGCGAGCGGTGAGGAAGAGGACGGGCGTCTGCACCCCGGCCTTGCGCAGTTCTGTCATGAGCGACCAGCCATCGCGTTTCGGGAGAGCGACATCGAGAATGATGAGGTCGTTCTTGCGGGCGAGCGCATACTCCAAGCCTTTCTCCCCATCCTCCGCCACGTCCACGACGAAGCCGTTTTCCGTCAGCCCGCGACGAATGAAGGCGGCGATTTTATGTTCATCCTCGACGACTAGAATATGCATACGAATTTTCTTACCTGCCGGTCGAAGGGAAACCGGTCTCATCCTACCTGTGGAATCCACGACTGCAAAACCGCAGTCCAATCGGAAGTTTGAAACAGGGCGCTGCACAGGATCATGACTTCGCGATTACGTTCCCGACAGAATCCCCGCCGGCCGATTTCACCGCCGGGCCTGGCGCCGCCCATCGTTA
>DASXDC010000027.1:0-11089 GCA_036490855.1 Chthoniobacterales bacterium | reverse complement strand
TTTCGCCCGTTCCTCCGGCCCCGGTGGCCAGAACGTGAACAAGGTTTCGACCGCCGTCACCCTCCGCCACCGACCGACCGGGCTCAGTGTGACGGTACAGGATTCGCGGTCGCAACTGCGGAATCGCCAGCTGGCCCGCGCCCGTTTGTTTGATGCCGTGACGCGGCAAAAAGAAGAAGCACGGAATCGAAAACGGGCGGAGGCGGCGCAGAAACGAAGACGTAATTCACCACGGCCGCCGCGCCTGAAGCGCAAGATTCTCGAGAGCAAACGGAAGCATTCCGCGCTCAAAAAACTGCGGGCGAACCCGACTGAATAAGCTATCCATCCGCTCGTGAGAAGGAATCTGCGGGTTGGAGTGATCGGCGCCGGCTGGCCCGGCCAGCAGCACGCGCGCGCGATCCGGGCCGCGCGCGGTGCCGCGCTCGAGGCGCTGGCCGAGCCTAACGAGGAGCGGGCGGTGGAATTCCAGAAACTATTCACGCCCCGCCGGCTCTATCCGGATTTCGCCGGGTTGTTAGGCGACCCGAAGGTGGGGGCGGTCGTGATCTGTCTGCCTAACCATCTCCATTTTCCGGTCAGCCTTTCCGCTCTGCGCGCGGGCAAGCATGTCCTCTGCGAGAAACCGCCGACACTCAACGGCGCCGAGATGCGCGTCCTGCAGGAGGAAGCGGCGAAGCGCCGGTTGCTCTATTTCTTCAGCCGCCAGTTCCGTTTCACGCCGGCGATGCGTCTCGCGCACGATCTGATCGCACGCCAAGAGCTGGGGAAAGTCTACTTCGCCGAAGCCGTCTGGGTGCGTTCGCGCGGGATTCCGTCAGGCTTGGGCGGCTGGTTCACGGAGAAGAAACGCTCCGGCGGCGGCGCACTGATCGACATCGGAGTGCATGCGCTCGACTCCGCCTGGTATCTGATGGGAACGCCGCGGCCGATCTCGGTCACGGCCGCGGTTTTCCAAAACTTCAAGCACCTCGTGCAGACGCCGGTCTTCGATGTCGAGGACGCCGCCTTCGCTTTCATCCGCTTCCAAAACGATGCGGTCGTGCAGTTAAAAACCTCCTGGGCCGGGAACCTGACGGATGAGATTCCGGAAGGCAGCACCTTCGGCCGCGAATCGAATAACTGCACCGTCTACGGGACGAAAGCGACGGTGCGATTGAAGCCGCTCACGCTTTTCCAGGACAACAACGGCAGGCTGGTCGACCAGCCGCTCGAGCCGCCCGATGCGGCCGATTCTTTCGAACTTCAGATGCAGAATTTCGTCGATGCGGTCGCGGGGCGGGCGGCGCCGGTGAACAGCGCGGAGCAGGCTCTTTACCTGATGGAAATGCTGGACGCGATCTATCTTTCGAGCAACACCGGCCGAGAGGTGCCGATCGCGCGGGCCTGAGAAAACTTCGCTCCTAATCCATCCGCTGCGGCCACTTCCGTCGAATCGGGTTTGTTAGGATCAACACCATTATGAAAAAACTTATTCTGTTAATTCCGGTGATTGCGGCCAGCGCCATCGTTCTGTCGTCCTGCACGACGGTCGTCAAAGAGCCGGGGCCGACCAGCACCACGACCACGCACAGTGAAACCGCGGTGGAACGCACACCGGCAACCACGAGCACGACGGTCACCCGCCAAAGCGGGGGCGGCTACTAGGCCGGGATTCGATTCCTTCTCGAGAAGGGAGACGCACGCCGCGTCTCCCTTTTTCGTGAAGGATTTTGCGCAGTCGTTAGGCGGGCGTCTCGACCTCGTCTTCGCTTTCCTGGCTGACGACCGGCGCGATCGCCTGCAGCTTTTCGCCGCTCTTTAAATTCATCAATTTAACGCCTTGCGCGTTCCGGCCGGTCTCGCGAATCTCCGCGATCCGCGTCCGCACCATCTGGCCCTTGGTCGTGATGAGCATCAGCTCATCCTTCTCCGTCACGGTAAGTGCGCCGACGACGCGGCCGGTTTTGTCGCCTGTCTTCATCGTGATGATGCCCTTGCCGCCACGCTTCTGAGTCCGGTAATTCTCGAAGGCAGTTCGTTTGCCGATCCCATTCTCTCCGGCCACGAGGAGCATGGCGTCGTTGTTGACGATCGAGAGGCCGACAATGTGGTCACCTTTCCCCGGCCGAATGCCCCAGACGCCGACCGTGTTTCGTCCCTGGTCACGCAGTTGGTCCTCATGAAAACGGAGGCTCATGCCGTCGGAAGTGATGAGCACGATCTCGTTGTCGCCGTTCGTTAGGACGGCATCGATCAGGCAATCATCTTCCTCGATGTTGATCGCGATGATGCCGCCTTTGCGGACGTTACTGTAATCGGAAAGGTTCGATTTCTTCACGATGCCGGTGCGAGTCGCAAAGACGATGTGGAGTTTATCGTCCCACGTTTCGTCAACGGCGTTCGCACCGGAGCCGCTGCTCTTCGATTGAATGCGAATGGTGGCGGCGATTTTCTCGCCCGCCCGCAGCTCGAGCAGGTTGGCGATCGAGCGGCCTTTGGAAGCGCGACCCATCTCGGGAATTTCGTAAACCTTCTCGACGTAGCAGCGTCCCGATTCGGTAAAGAACATCAGGTAATCGTGGGTCGTGGCGGTGAAGAGATGCTCGATGAAATCGCCTTCATCCTCCTGCGTCGCGCCCTCGCGCGTCGTCATCCCGATGACGCCTTTGCCGCCGCGCCGCTGCGCGCGAAAAGCGCTCACCGCCGTCCGCTTGATAAAGCCGCCGTGAGTGATGCTGATAATGGTGCCTTCGTTGGCGATCAGATCCTCCATGTTGATTTCGCCTTCGTCCGGCACGAGCTGCGTCAGGCGCGGGCTGCCATACTTCTGCTGGATCTCGCGCAGCTCTTTTTTGATGATCTGGAAAACGCGAATCTCCTTCGCGAGAATGTCGCGCAGGTCTTTGATCGTCTCGATCAGCTCCTTGTATTCGTTGACGATTTTTTCCCGCTCAAGGCCGGTCAGTTGGTAAAGGCGCAGATCGAGAATCTGATTCGTCTGATGCTCGCTGAAGGCATAACGGCCTTCCGTCAGGCGCGCTTCGTCGCGAATCAGGACGCCGATTTGTTCCACCTGCCGACGGGTGAATTCAAAGGCGAGCAGCTTGACCCGCGCTTCGTCGCGATTAGCCGAACCCCGGATGATGCGGATGAATTCATCCATGTTCGCGAGCGCGATGAGGTAACCCTCAAGGGTCTCGGCGCGCTCTTCCGCCTTGCGCAATTCGTAGCGGGTGCGGCGGAGCACGACCTCGCGCCGATGCTCGATGAAGGCGGCGTTCGCTTCCTTCAGGGAAAGCAGCTTCGGCTTGCCGTGGTCGATCGCCAGCATGTTGACCGCGAAGGAGGATTCCATCGCGGTGTGCTTGTAGAGATTGTTGATCACGACCTTCGGGATAGCGTCGCGCTTCAGCTCGATGACGACGCGGGTATTCTCGTCCGACTCATCGCGGATCGCGGTGATGTCGGTCAGGATCTTGTCGTTGACGAGCGCGGCGATCTTCTCGACGAGGGTGGCGCGGTTGACGTTGTAGGGAATTTCCGTGATCACGATCTGCTCACGGTTGCCCTTCAATTCTTCGACTCCGGCCTTGCCGCGCACCTTCATGCTGCCGCGGCCGCCCTCGATGTACTGGCGCACGCCGGCGACGCCGCAGATCGCGCAACCGGTCGGGAAGTCAGGACCCTTCACGAACTTCATCAGCCCATCGACGTCGATCTCGGGATCGTCGATCTGCGCGCAGATCCCGTCGATCACTTCGCCGAGGTTGTGCGGCGGGATATTGGTCGCCATCCCGACCGCGATGCCGGTGCCGCCGTTAACGAGCAGGTTCGGAAAAGCCGCCGGGAAAACCGTCGGCTCCGTTCGCGTCTCGTCATAGTTAGGCACGAAATCGACCGTCTCCTTTTCCATGTCGGTCATGAGCGCGGCACCGAGATGGGTCATGCGTGCCTCGGTGTAACGCATCGCGGCGGGCGGATCGCCTTCGACCGAGCCGAAATTCCCCTGGCCGTCGACCAGCGTCTCGCGCATCGCCCACGGCTGCGCCATGTGGACGAGCGTTGGATAAATCACCGCCTCGCCGTGCGGGTGGTAGTTACCGCTCGTGTCGCCGCAGATCTTGGCGCACTTGCGGTGCTGACGATTCGGGAAAAGCGAGAGGTCGTGCATCGCATAGAGGATGCGGCGCTGTGATGGTTTCAATCCATCGCGCGCGTCCGGCAGCGCACGCGAGATGATGACCGACATCGAATAATCGAGGAAGGACCTCGAGACTTCCTCGGCGACGTTGATCGGTTCTACTTTTTCGTTGGCGTTATACATCAATCGGAAACCACAGGTTCGTTAGGCGCAGACGTCCAAATCCAACGCCGCAACGCTTTGACTCCGCCTAAACATCGAGATTGCGCACGTTGAGCGCGTTGTCTTCGATGTATTGGCGGCGCGGCTCGACGATGTCGCCCATCAGTTTCGAGAACATTTGGTCAGCTTCGACCGCGTTATCGTCATTCAGATCGACCTTGAGCAGCTTGCGCTTTTCCGGGTCCATCGTGGTGTTGAAAAGCTCCTTCGCATTCATTTCGCCGAGCCCTTTGAAGCGCTTGATCTGCACCCCGCGCCGCCCGATTTCCATGATCTTCTCGAGGATCTCCGGAATGGAGAAAAGCGGATGCGACGTGGCACGCTCGCCCTCGCCTTCGATCAATTCGAAGATCGGCTGATCGGCCGCCGCGTAATGATCGACCTTCAAGCCTTTGCGTGCGAGCTCACCAATCAATTTCTGAATCGTGGTCGCCTCATGCAGCTCGACCAGTTTGCCGCGACGCCGGCTGCTATTTGTCTTCGCGACAACCGCACTCGTTAGGGGAAGCAACTCCTGCCCCATCTCCACGTCGAAAAGATTGAGGTCGAGATTAGCCTCGTGAAAATGCCGGACGGCACGCTCATCGTGGAAGTAATGGACGGATTCGTCGTTGCCATCGCGGACTTTCACGAGATAAGCCGGCAGCTTGTCCGTCTTCTTATCGCGATGATTAAGGAACTCCTCGAAATCGCCGCCGTGCCGCCGGACCGATTCGCTCAGCTTGGCCAGCCTTTCCAGTTGGTCGAGAATGTCTTTTAGCTGCGCCGTCGTCAGCTCCTTCTCGTCGGCCAGGTTCTTCAGCCGGACGTCTTCCGCGCCTAACGAGATCAGGATTTTGTTCAACTGCACGTCATCATCGACGTACTCCTCGCGCTTCTTGCGCTTGATCTGATAGAGCGGCGGCTGGGCGATGAAGATTTTGCCCGCCCGCACCAGCTCGGTCATCTGGCGATAGAAAAAGGTCAGGAGCAGGACGCGAATATGCGAGCCGTCGACGTCGGCATCGGTCATGATGATGATCCGGCCGTAACGCAGCTTCGTGATGTCGAAGGTGCCTTCATTCTCCTTCCCGTTGCCGCCTTCCTCCTTCGGCCGGCCGATGCCGGTGCCGATGGCGGTAATCATCGATTGAATCTCCGTGTTTTTGAGCGCCTGATCGAGCCGCGCCTTCTCGACATTTATCAGCTTGCCGCGGATCGGAAGGATGGCCTGGTAACGTCGGTCGCGTCCCTGCTTCGCCGAGCCGCCGGCCGAGTCGCCCTCGACGATGTAGAGTTCGGTCAAATCAGGATCGCGTTCCGAGCAATCGGCTAGTTTGCCGGGAAGTCCGCCACCAGTGAGCGCGCCTTTGCGGATCGTCTCGCGCGCTTTGCGTGCCGCCTCACGAGCGCGGGCCGCGGTCAGGACTTTGTCGAAAATGCGCTTCGCGACCGGCGGATTCTGATCGAAAAAAGTCATTAACCCGTCGTAAACGACCGAGTTAACGACGCCGTCGATCTCGGTGTTGACGAGCTTAACTTTAGTCTGCGATTCGAAGCGGGGATTCGGCAGCTTGATGCTCAGCACGCAGATCAAGCCTTCGCGCACGTCGTCGCCCGAGATCGAGGGATCCTTTTCTTTCACGAGGCTGTTACTGCGCGCGTACTGATTGATCGCTTTCGTTAGGGCAGTGCGGAAACCGGTCAGGTGCGTGCCGCCATCGGGATTCGGGATGGAATTCGCGAAAGGGAGAATCTGGTCGTTGTAGCCATCGTTGTACTGCAGCACGACGTCGACGAAGACTTCATCGCGCTGCCGCGAAATCGCGACCGGCTTGGGATGAATGACGTTCTTGTTTTCCCCGAGCTGCTTCACGAACTCTTCGATCCCGTGTTTGTAAAAAAAGGCTTCCTTCTTCGTCGGATCGGTCCGTTCGTCGGAGAGATTGATCTCGAGACCGGGATTGAGGAACGCCAGTTCGCGCAAGCGGCTCGCGAGGCGCTCAAACTTAAATTCCGTCGTGATCGTGAAGATCGTCGGGTCGGGCAGAAAGGTGATGAGGGTGCCGGTCTGCTTCTTGTTCTTCAGCTCGCCGATAACGCTCAGCTTTTCGGTTGTTTTTCCGCGTTCGAAGGCCATGTGGTAGACCTTCGCGTCGCGCGAGACTTCCACCTTGAACCAGTCGGAGAGCGCGTTGACGCACTTCGCGCCGACGCCGTGCAGACCGCCGGAATATTTGTAGGCGCCCTGCCCGAATTTGCCGCCGGCGTGGAGATTCGTCAGCACGAGCTCGACCGCCGGCATCTTGAACTTCGGATGCATGTCGACTGGAATGCCGCGGCCGTTATCGCGCACCGAAACGGAACCGTCGACGTGAATGGCGACGTCAATTCGCGTGCAGTAGCCGGCGAGATGTTCGTCGATCGAATTGTCGAGAACTTCGAAAACGCAATGGTGCAATCCGCGTTCGTCCGGGTCGCCGATATACATGCCAGGTCGTTTCCGGACGGCCTCCAGACCCTCGAGTTTATCGATCTGGGCGGCGTTGTATTTTTGACTTTCGGAGATGCCAGCAGGTCGGTCGGAAGGTGGACTGGAAACGGCAGTTTCGTCTTTGGCTTGGAGCATAGAAACGCGCTCGAAATCGCGCAGGATGAAGATAGACAAAAAAGCGCTCCGGACAACTCATTATCTCGACGGCGAAAGCGAAGAACGACCGCCAGATTTTGCGGCCCGCCAGCCGCGAGCCGCATGATATTGTGGTCGCGATTGCTCGGTTCCCCTTTATTCCCAACCTCCAGATCTCGATCGCGGAAGCCGTCGTTAACGGGCTACTTAAGCAAATCATTGCCAATCGATGCCTTATCTCCCTACCCTTTCGCCGCTAATGAACTCGCCGTCCGTAACCGCGGCGCCTCCGGTCATGTCGGACCCGCCGAAGATGGCGCAGAGGCGCACCGCTTCGCTCGTCCAAGAGTTCGGACTCGCCCTTGTGGTGCTCCTCATCGGCGGCATCCTCAGCCTCTATGGCTGGCACGACGCCGCGGCAGGGCGCTCGAACACTTTCCTGAATTTCGATAACCTGATCGACGGCGTCGCGACGCCGATGAGTTACTACGCGATCATGGCGGTGGGCATGACGTTCGTCATCATCACCGGCGGAATCGATATCTCGGTCGGCTCGATCATGGCGCTTTCCGCGCTAGGGACGGCGGGGGCATTGCAAATGTTGCCGCCGGATGCGCCGGCGATCGTGGTCCTGCCGGTGGCGATTCTCGTGCCGCTCGGGATCGGGCTGCTCTGCGGGATCGTCAATGGAACGCTGATCGTTAGTCTGTCGCTCCATCCTTTCATCGTGACGCTCGGGACGATGAGCATCTTCCGCGGGCTGGCCAACGTGCTGCCGGCCGAGAAAACACTTCCGGCGGCGGGGAAACTTCTTCCTTCTGCCTTCACGACTCACTTCATGCGGGTGGAATTTTTCGGGCTGCAGCCGATGCCGCTCATCATCATGTTGAGCTGTGTCGCGTTCGGCTGGCTTTATCTGCGCCTGATGGTCGCCGGGCGGGAAACCTATGCGATCGGTGGCAATGAAGAAGCGGCGCGCTTCAGTGGCTTGCGCGTCGGCTGGATCAAGCTCCGCACCTATGCGCTCGCCGGGCTCGCCTGCGGCATCGCCGGGATGGTGTCGGTCGGGCGTTTCGGCACGGCCTCGACCAGCACCGGAACGGGTTATGAGCTGACGGTGATCGCAGCCGCGGTCGTAGGCGGCGCGAGTTTGTTAGGCGGGCGCGGCAGCGCGCTCGGCGCGCTCCTCGGCACACTCGTCATCGCGCTGATCGAGAATGGCATCATCATCCTCCGGCTGGCGCAGGAATATCGACTCGTCATTATCGGTCTCGCGATCATTGTGGCGGTGTCGCTCGATCGGCTCAGCCTTTATTTGCGGAAGCGCCGTACCCAACGGTGATCATTTTCCTATGAAAACCAAACGTCTCTTGTTTCTCGCGGCACCAGCCCTGGTTGGCTTCGCCCTCGGCGGATGCAGCAAGAAGGCCGAGAACGCCGCTGGCACGCCCGGCGGCCGGCGGAAGGTGGTGATCGGCTTCATCGGCAAGAGCCTAACGAACGACGTCTTCCAAGCCGCCCAATCCGGCGCGAAGGACGCGGCGAAAGAACTGAGCGACAAATACAAGGTCGAAATTGAACTCGAAATCCGCACCCCTAACGACGAAGACGCGACCAAGCAGGCGGAAGCGATCGAAGCCCTCACCCGCCGCGGCGCGGATGGGATTGCAGTTTCCGCCTCGGAAGCGAATACGATCACGCCGTCGATCGATAAGGCAGTCGGAAAAGGCGTCGCCGTGATGTGCTTCGACTCTGACGCTCCGAAGAGCAAGCGGTTCGCCTTTTACGGCACGGATGAATTTTCCTGCGGCGAGCGGATCATGACCGAGCTGGCGAAAATGATGGGCGAGAAGGGTGTGGTCGCAATCCTCGGCGGCAATCAAAGCGCGCCGAATCTGCAGCAACGTGTAGCCGGGGCGAAGGATGCGCTCGGGAAATTTCCCGGAATGAAGCTTAACCAGCCGGCGGTCTTTTATCACATCGAAACACCGGAGAAAGCGGCCGAAGCAGTGCAGACCGCGCAGAACGCCAACCCCGGAATTGGCGGGTGGGCGATGGTGGGAGGATGGCCGCTCTTCACTGCCGACGCTCTGAAGTGGCCAGCGGGATCAATCAAAGTCGTGGCTTGCGATGCACTTCCGGCGGAGCTGAATTATTTGCGCGACGGGCACGTGCAGGCGCTCTTTGCGCAGGACTGCTACGGCTGGGGCACGAAGTCGCTCGATATCCTGCTCGATAAGATCATCAATCACAAAAGTCCGCCCCTGGAGAAGGTGGTCGATCCGCTCAAGCTCGTGACGAAGGAAAACGCCGACGAGTACGCGAAGAACTGGGACAAGTGGCTGGGGAAATAAGCGGCCGCGTTGTCGGCCGCACTCGTTAGGCAATGACCGCGATCGAACCGCGCGACTCGGAACTCGCCTCGCCTGATTTCATCGAATTCCGCCGCGTGACGAAGACGTTTGGCGGCGCGACCGCATTAAGCGGAGTCAGTCTCTCCATTGCGCACGGCGAATGTCACGGGCTGATCGGTGAAAACGGCGCTGGAAAGTCGACGCTCGGCAAAGTGCTCGCCGGAATCCACCAACCTGATCGTGGAGAAATCCTCATCGCCGGAAAAATGTGCAATCTCCGCTCGCCGCGTGACGCACTCGAAGCCGGGATCGCGATGGTTCATCAGGAGTTGGCCTTTTGCCCCGACCTGAGTGTGGCCGAAAACCTGAGCATCGGCCGCTATCCGCGTCGCCTCGGCGTTCTGCTCGATCGCCAAAAAACGGAAAGCCGCGCCGAAGAATTGTTAGGCGCAATTGGCGTCGCATTCAATGTGCGCCGGCCGATGCGCGCGCTTTCGACTGCGCAGGAACAGCTGGTGCAAATCGCGGCCGCGCTCGGCAACGATCCGCGCATCCTCATTTTTGACGAACCGACCAGCTCGCTCGCCGAACCAGATGCGCAAAACCTTTTCCGGCTGATTGAAAGACTAAAAGCGCGCGGTCTAACGATGATCTACATCTCCCATCGGATGCCGGAACTATTCCGCCTTTGCGACCGGGTTAGCGTCTTGCGTGACGGTCATTACGTCGGCGCGCTCGGCCGTGCGGAGATGACGCCCGATGCGGTTGTGAAAATGATGATCGGACGAGCAGTGGCAGAATTTTTCCCGCAACATCTCGAGACGAATAGCGGTTCGGTCGCCTTGCGCGTTTGCGGTCTCCGCTCGCCCAAAAAATTTCACGACGTGAATTTCGAAATCCGGGCAGGCGAGATTGTAGGCTTCGCGGGGTTGGTTGGTGCCGGGCGGAGTGAAGTGGCTAAAGCGATTTTTGGACTGGATCCGCGCGCGACCGGCACAGTGGAACTCGCGGGGAAACCGCTTCGCCTCGGCGATGTCAGAGCCGCGATGCGGGCCGGCATTGCTCTCGTGCCGGAGGATCGGAAACGAGAGGGCTGCATCGCCGGGATGCCTTGTCGCGCAAACATCAGCCTGGCGCTGCTCGATCATCTCCGAATATTCGGCCTGCTTGATCGTGCGAAGGAAAGGGGAATCGCGGCTCGATACTTCGCGCAGCTGCGGATAAAGGCTGCCTCGCCCGAGGCGCCGGTCAGTTCGCTCAGCGGCGGCAATCAACAAAAAGTTGTGCTCGCGAAATGGCTCGCACGCGGCGGAAAGTTCCTGATCGTCGACGAACCAACGCGGGGCGTCGACATCGGCGCCAAGGCAGCCATTCATGCGCTGATCGACGACCTCGCGCGCGAGGGACTCGCAGTCATGCTCATTTCATCAGAGCTGCCGGAAGTGCTGAATCTTTCTGCGCGCCTTCTCGTGATGCGCGAAGGAACAATCGTGGCGGAACTGTCGCGCCAGCAGGCTTCCCAGGATGCCGTCCTCCGATTGATGGCCGGCGTCTCCAGCCGCGCCACCCGCGGGTGAAAGTATCGTTCGAGGTTCCTCGATCCAAGGCGTCGGCGGCGACGAAAGCTCTTATTATTGCGCCGGAACTTTTTGCCTCTCGCCCTTTTCGCGCCCTGCGATTAGAATTCGCGCCGCATTCCATTTCCACGATTAATGCCGCTTCACATTTTTCTCGATACGACGGAGCCATTCTCGCCACCGCGACGCCTCGTTCCACGCTGGC
>DASXDC010000026.1:0-2309 GCA_036490855.1 Chthoniobacterales bacterium | reverse complement strand
GTCTCTCCCGCTCGTCGATCGCGACGAGCCGCGCTTTGCGGAAGCGTCGCGTGAGATGATCGAGCGCGGCGATTACGTCGTGCCGTATTTTAATAATCGCTATCGCTTCGATAAACCACCGCTGACTTACTGGGCGCAGGTCGGCAGTTTCCGTCTCTTCGGTGAAAGTCCATTCGCCGCCCGGCTGCCGAGCGCGCTGACGGCGGCGCTGACCGCGCTGATTATTTTCGCCTGGGGCCGGCGGGCGGGTTCCGAACGGGCCGGTTTTTGGGCGGCAATCATCTTCACTCTTTGCCTGCAGACTTTCATCCACGCCAAGGCGGCGGTGGCGGACATGTGGCTGGTGCTTTTCATGACCCTGGCCTACTGGGCCGGCTGGGAACTGTGGCGTGATCGCTTCCGCGGGAGCTGGCGCAGCGTTGTCGTTAGGCCAGGCGGCCTCGGCGGCTGGTGGTGGCTCTTTTATCTCTCGCTCGCGCTCGCTTTCCTGGCCAAGGGACCGATCGGGTGGATGCCGTTAGGCACGATTGCTCTCTTGCAGTGGTTCCGGACGGCCGGTCAGCTGGCGCGCCGCTTTCTTTTCGTTAGGGGGATTTTCCTCCTGCTCGCGCTCATCGCGCTCTGGGGCGTCCCGGCCCTCCTGCGCACCCACGGTCAGTTCCTCGCGATCGGACTCGGCCGGCATGTCGTGGGGCGATCCTTCGGGACGATGCAGGGACACGGCGGCAGCTCGATCGCAGCCGCGCTTGTTTCCCTGCCTTTTTATTTCCTGACCATCTTCATCACCTTCGCGCCATGGTCGTGGAAGCTGCCGTGGCTGACGCGCCGGCTCTGGCGGAAACGCGATCCGCTCGATCTTTATCTCATCGCCGGAGTGGCGGTGATCGTCGTCATCTTCACCATCGTAAAAACAAAATTACCGCATTACATCCTGCCCGCCTTCCCGCTCCTCGCGATCTTGCTTGCGCGACATTGGCTGGCCGCGGGAGTGAGCGAACGAACGCTGCGCTGGTGGTCTGGCCTAACGACCGCGGTCCTGCTTGCGGTCGCGCTGATTGGTTTCCCGCTCATCGCGCCCTTCTTTCCGTCGGCCGTCCTCTTTAAGAAGGCGGAGCCTTATCTTCAGCCGGAAATGGATTTTGCCGCCTACGATTTCGATGCTCCCAGCCTGGTCTGGAATTTCCGCAGCCGCGTGCGCGGATTCCTGCGTTACAACCGCGAGGATCTGCGCGATGTCGCGACTTTGCAGCCGGATCAAATTCCGCCTTTTCTCGCCAGCCCGGGACCGCACTTCGTCGTTCTGCCGAGCGAAGTGGCGGATCGGCTTTACCCGAGGCTGCCGCGCGATTATCGGAAGTTCACGACTCACGGCTTCGATATTGCGAAAGGCCGCTGGGTCGATCTCACCCTTATCTTAAAAACGACATGATCACATTTCTGCACGGCCGCCTAACGAGTGCGCTCCCGACCCAGGCGGTGGTCGACGTCGGCGGCGTCGGCTACGAAATTTTCATCCCGCTCTCCAGCTACGATAAACTGCCCGAACCCGGGGAAGTGGTCCACGTCCTGACGCATCTGCACGTGCGCGAGGATGCGCAGATTCTCTACGGCTTCATGACGGCGGCGGAACGCGATCTGTTTCGGTTGCTCGTCAATCACGTTAGCGGGATCGGACCGAAGCTCGCGCTTGCTGTTTTGAGTGGAATGAGCGTGAGCTATTTTAAGAGCGCGGTTGTAAATTCCGACGTCGCATCGCTCTCCAGGATCAGCGGCCTCGGCAAGAAAACCGCGGAGCGAATCGTGCTCGAGCTGAAGGACAAGCTGGGAGTGGCGGCTGCCTGGGAAGTGACGAGCGGCGCGCAGGCGCCGACACCCGAGCAGGAACAGGCGAACGAGGCAGTGCTCGCCTTGATTTCTCTCGGCTACAAGCAGGTCGAGGCGCATAAAGCGGTGCGCGACGTGCAGCAGAGCGGGAAGGAAATCGGGAGCGCGGAAGATCTCGTTAGGCTGACGCTCCAGCGGCTCGCCTCCGGTCGTTAGGCAAGACTTGAGGCGGCGATTCTTGCGTGCGTCCTGAGCTGCGGAGACGACTAACCGTCATTTCACGATGCTTTGATAGGACTCCGGGTCGGTCGCACCTTCGGTCACGAGAAAAAGTGCGCGGCTCTTTTCCCTGAGAGATAACGCAGCCCGAGCCGGAGCGGATTCGTCACCGTGGAAAAGCTCGATCAGCCCCGCGAGGCCGGCCGCGCCGGTCTCGCCGGCGACAATCCCGATTTTGGCCAGGACCCGCATCGCTTCGCGCGCCC
>DASXDC010000025.1:0-2437 GCA_036490855.1 Chthoniobacterales bacterium | reverse complement strand
TTGCGCCTGAGCGAGGGCCGCAACGAAAAAGAGGATCGTTAGGCTAGGGCGCAGCATCGGTCGCCCCGACCTTAGCTCCAACCGCGGCAAGAGCAATGTCGCGCCGATAGTGGCAGCCCTCGAAGTGAATTTTGCCGGCCGCTTCGTATGCCCGGTTGCGCGCCGCTTCGATCGTTTCGCCGAGCGCAGTCACGGCCAGGACACGCCCGCCGCTGCTAAAAACTTCTCCGCCTTCCCGGCGGGTTCCGGCATGGAAAATCTGCACGTCAGGCATCTCCGCGCTCGCCGCGAGACCGGAGATTTTTTTTCCCGCCTGCACATTTCCAGGATAACCGGCCGAGGCCATCACCACCGTCACCGCGGGCCGCTGATCGAGTTCGATTTTCAATTCGTCGACCCGTCCGTCGATTGTCGCCTCCAGGATCGGCAGCAAGTCACCTTGCAGGCGGGGAAGGATCACCTGCGTCTCCGGATCGCCAAAGCGGCAGTTAAATTCCAGCACGTGCGCCCGGCCCTCCCGGATCATGAGGCCCGGGAAGAGCAGCCCGGAAAAGTGAATCTTTTCCTCGCGCAAACCGCGCAGGAGCGGAGCCATGATCTCCTCGTGAAATTGCTTTTCGAGGCCCGCATTCCAAGATGCCGGCGGACTGTAGGCGCCCATCCCGCCGGTGTTTGGTCCCTCGTTGCCATCGTTCAACCGCTTGTGATCGCAGGCCGCACCGAGAAGCTGATAGCGATCGCCCGAGACAAGGACGTGGAGCGAACATTCCCAGCCGGTGAGGAATTCCTCGATCAAGACCTGGGCGCCCGCTTTCCCAAAACGTCCGCGATCGATCATGTCCGCGATCGTCTCCATCGCGACGGCGGCTTCCGGCGCGATCACGACGCCTTTGCCGGCGGCGAGCCCATCCGCTTTGATCACGATCGGGTAGTGCAGTTTTTCCGCGAATCGGCAGGCTTTGCGGCTCTCGGCAAAAACGCCCGCCATCGCGGTCGGGACGCCTTTGCTCCGCATCAGCTGCTTGGCGAAAACCTTCGAGGATTCGAGCCGCGCGGCGGATTTGCACGGACCAAAAACGCGCAGGCTGGCATTTTGAAAATCATCCGCCAACCCGGCGGCGAGCGAATCATCCGGACCGATCACCGTCAGACCAATGCCATTGTCGCGAGCGAAGCGAACGAGGCCGGCAGAGTCGTTAGGCGAAAGAGGAACATTCGTGCCGAGCGCTTCCGTCCCGGCATTTCCGGGAGCGCAATAAATCGTCTCGACCTGCGGTGATTGCTGCAACTTCCAGACGAGCGCGTGTTCGCGACCGCCGCCTCCCACGACAAGAATTTTCACAACGATCGTTCCTATTTTGTTCTGTCCATAGCGCGGCGCCCGCAGATACGACCGTGTGAAAATCTGGAGCCAGGCTACTGATTTTGCCGCGGGACTGGGGTCTCTGTCGCGGGGAGAGTGATTGTATCTTCCGCTTTTTCCAAGAAAAAAAATCGCACCATGGAAAGTTCCTTTCATTGTGCGGCATTTCGCGTCTCTACCCTGTCGTCGGATCGTCACTCTCCGTTTGCGCGTGCCAACAGTCTCCAGTAAACAAACGTCATGGTTGATCGCGCCCGGCAGGCTTCCGTCATGAATGCGCATTGCCTCTCGCGTGTCGTCCTCAGCCGCATCGCGGATAAATGGACCGCGCTCATCATCCACGTCCTTGCCACCGGCACCCGTCGCTATGCCGAGCTGCAGCGCGAGATCGGCGGCATCTCGCAGAAGATGCTCACCCAGACGCTGCGCAGCCTGGAGCGCGATGGACTCGTGAGCCGCAAAGTCCACCCGGTCGTGCCGCCGAAAGTGGAATACGCCCTCACTCCCCTTGGACGCACCCTGATCGAACCTCTCAACGCTATCTGCCATTGGTCGGAAAAACATCTGCCGCAACTGGAGGCGAACCGGGCCCGGGCGCGCGCCGTATCCTCCGACGGCGCTCCGACTCGTTAGGCATTCGTTAGGCGCGCCGCGTCATGCATCACGCCGAACCGGTCGTCCTCCTTCTCGTGCTGGTGGCCGGGTTGGTCATTCTCGCGAACAAAATCGCGATTCCTTATCCAGTAGCGCTCGTCCTCGGCGGCCTGGCCTTGAGTTTCATCCCCGTCTTTCCCGTCATCCGCCTCGACCCGAACCTTGTCCTCTTTTTTTTCCTCCCGCCGCTCCTCTATCCGGCGGCGCTCTTCACTTCCTGGCGCGATTTTCGGCGCAACCTGCGGCCGATTCTCTTCCTCGCGATCGGGCTGGTGCTCCTCACCATGACCGTCGTCGCCTGGGTGGCGCATGCCTTCATTGCCGGGCTGCCGTGGGCGGCGGCCTTTGCGCTCGGCGCGATCGTCTCCCCGCCGGATGCGGTCGCGGTCGAAGCCGTTTTGAAACGGCTGCGCGTCCCGG
>DASXDC010000024.1:0-9742 GCA_036490855.1 Chthoniobacterales bacterium | reverse complement strand
ATCGATAAGTTGCTGCTCCCAGGAAAAGCGTACCCATCGCCTCGCCCTGCGATGTAGCCAATCGCACGCCGGCATACGGCCGAGTTTTCCATGACCAAAGCCTGACATCCAGACGCCACGCGCGCCCTCGCCAGCGGCGGCTGATCTAGTCGGCTCACCATTTCGATTATTACACCATGAATACAGCTCTTCCGCGTTGGCTTCTCGCATCAGCCGCAGCCCTTCTTTTTGGTGGGGGCGGCGATGCATCCATCCGCCTTCCCTCGCACCCAGGCAGCCCTGACGGCTTCGAATTTGGCCAGCTTCTTCGGATAGCCACTCACGGCGCTTTGGCTCATCGACTCGGTCACTTTGCTGACGTTGGCGGCCGTGTTTAGCTTGATCGCCGCGAGACCGACGCTGACTGCCGGAGTGGTCGTTGCGCTTTTGGCCTTAGTGCCTGCGGGCACGGCGGCGTCACTTTATCGCTTTATTGGGAGCGGGTTCGCGCCAGCCGCACCTGTTGTTGTTGTCTGGCGTTTGTGGCCGGCTTGCTTTTTTCCACCGCTACCTAACGGGGCTGTCGAACAATTAACTCTGGGAGCTGAGGGAAGTAAGCAGGGGCTAAGCGACGCAGAGAAGGCTGGAGGAGCAAAGGTGACTGATCCTGACTCTAAAAGCCTCGGGGAGGCTCCGCCGAGCGTCTGGAGCCGACGGTAGGCTTTGTAAACTAAAGCCCAGGCTTAGTCGATGCGTTCTGTTTCCCAACTCTTCGGACTCGCCGGCCTGTTGACCGCGGTCGTTCCCGGCTCCCTGACCAGAAACTCCTCGCGGTCACGCGGCGTTTCTTCCGGCGCGAAGCCGTGGCGCATGATGTTTTCCGTCACGATCCGCGGGATAAGGAATTGGAGGAGGTAATCGCTCCCGCCCGCTTTCGTCCCGCCGCCGCTCATCTTGAACCCGCCAAAGGGATGGCGCCCGACGACCGCGCCGGTGCAGCTCCGATTGACGTAGACGTTGCCCGCTTCCAGCTCGGCTTTGATCCGCTCGATGTTGGCCGGGCTGCGAGAGAAAAAACCGGCGGTGAGCGCGTAGTCGGTCCCGTTCGCGACCACGATTGCTTCGTCCAGATCGCGCACTTTGATCACGCTCAGGACGGGCCCGAAAATTTCTTCGCGGGCGAGGCGGGCGTCTGGTTTCACGCCGGTGAAGATGGTGGGCGGAATGAAGTAGCCGTTGTCCGGCACTTCCTTCGCCTGATAGGCGAGGGTGGCTTCGCCTTTGCCCATCTCGATCGTCTCGAGGATGCGCCGGTAGGCCGTTTCGTCGATCACCGGGCCGACTGTGATGCCGGGACTTTCCGGGTTGCCGACCCGCAGACTGGCGGCGGCGGCGAGGAGGCGCGCGATGACGCGATCGTAGTTTTCCTCGAGGACGATGAGGCGGGAAAGAGCGGAGCATTTCTGTCCCTGATAACCGAAGGCGGAATAGATCGAGTCGACGATCGTCTCGTCGAGGTCGGCATCGGAATCGACGATGATCGCATTCTTCCCGCCCATCTCGCAGATGACGCGTTTCAACTCGCGCTGGCCGGGCGGAGTGACGCCGGCCGTTTTCCAAATGTGGAGGCCGACTTCGCGCGAACCGGTGAAGGCGATGAGATCGATATCCTTGTGGTTGACGAGGTGCTCGCCGATGACCGCGCCGTCGCCGTTGAGGAGGTTGAGCACGCCGCGCGGCACGCCCGCTTCCTCAAACATGTCCATCAGGAGCGCGCCGCAGATTGCGGATTGCTCAGCCGGTTTCATGATGACGGTGTTGCCCGTGACTAACGAGGCCGAAACCATCCCGCAAAGGATCGCGATCGGGAAATTCCAGGGCGCGATGACGAGCGCGACTCCGCGCCCCCAGTAGTGCTGGTAGTTCTCTTCGCCCGCGACGTGCTGAGTGATTTTGGGCCGCCCGAGGAGGCGCATCTGCTGGGCATAGAAGAGGCAGAAATCCATCGCCTCGCGAATGTCGCCGTCGGCTTCTTCCCACGGTTTGCCGACCTCGAAAACTTCGACCGCGGAAAGCTCGAAGCGGCGCCGTTCCATAATGGCAGCGACGCGCTCGAGGAGCTGGGCCCGATGCTCGACCGAAGTGCGGCACCAGTGATCGAATGCCGCACGCGCCGCCTTGACCGCGCGCTCCGCTTCTGGAATTCCGGCTTCGGCGAGCGAGCCGACGATCTCGTTAGGCGCACTTGGATTGAGCGATTCCATCCATCGGCCGGTGGTGACTTTTTCGCCGTCAATCAGGAGCGGATACTTCTGCCCAAAGCGGGCCCGTGCCTCGCGCAGCGCCGTCCGCATCTGCTCCTGAGTCTGGCGGTGAACGAAATTGACGAGGGGCGCGTTCTCGTAGGTATCGCCTGGCGGAGTGGCGCGATCAGCGCCGTTTGCCCCGTGGACCGGCGCGATTTCATCCGAGCGGCGGAGGGGAGGCTCGGGCGTGATCAATTCGTTAGGGTCGCGCAGGAGCTGAGCGGCGGAAAGATTGTCGGAAAACTTCGCGCGCAGGAAACCCTCGTTCGAGGTGTTCTCGAGCAGTCGCCTAACGAGATACGACATCCCGGGGAGAAGCTCGCCGACCGGCGAATACTCCCGCACCCGATAACCCATCTCGACGATCGCGCGCTTGATCGGCCCCGCCATTCCGTAGAGGAGCTGGAATTCAAGGCAGCTCTTGTCGACTCCGATCGCTTCCGCGTAGGCCATCGCGTGAGCGATGCTGCGGACGTTGTGGGAACCGAAGGCGGCGGTCACGATCGACTCGTTATCGAGCAGGATGCGAGTGCAGCTCTCGAAGCAGGCATCGCTCTCCGGTTTCTGAAGGTAAACAGGGCAGGCCCAGCCGTTCTGTTGCGAGACGATTTTCTCGTAATCCCAATAGGCGCCCTTCACCAGCCTGACGGCAAAACGCGTCCCGCGTTCCCGGCCCCAATCGATCAGGTCGCGCAAGTCGCGTTCGGCATCGCGCAGATAGGCCTGGACCACGATCCCGACGTGCGGCCAGTCGGCGAACTCCGGCTCGCTGAAGAGCTGCTTGAAGAGCTCGAGGGTGCTGTTCTTTTGCGCGTAGCTCTCCATGTCGAAATTGACGAAGGCGCCAGCCACCTTCGCCTGGCGCAGGATGGGTCGGAGCTTGGGCGCGAGATGGGCGATGGCCTCCTCGGGCGCGGCCGGATCCATCTGCGAATAGAAGGCCGAGATCTTGAGCGAGAGATTCACGACCGGGAAAAGCTCGCTCCCTTTGCCTAACGGATCGGACCAGCCGCGGGTTTCGCGGGCCAGGGTCTCGAGCAGCTCCATCGCGCGGGCGGCATATTCGTCCGCCTCTTTTTCGCTGACGACGGCTTCGCCTAACAAGTCGACGGTGAAGCCGATCTTCTGCTTCCGCTTTTGACGGAGCGTCTTCATCACGTCGGCCCCGTCCTTTCCAGCGATGAACTGCCGCGCCATCCCGGAGACGTTGCGGCGCAGGATGTAGGCGGTCAGCCAGGGGAAAATCCCGGCCGCTTTCAGCCCGGTCTGCATCATCGGAACAAAGCTGTCCATCCCGTGAAAATATTCGCGGAGATGCTCGACGATGTCGCCCGAGCGGCGGAGGGAAGCGAGCACGTCGACGAAGCGAAACATCTGCACCTTGAAGGTCTCGTCCCGCATCGAGAGGGCCATCATCTTTTGGTAGAAGCCGGCCTTGCTGAAGATGGATTCCGGATGCTGATCGACGAGCTCGAAAATGCGTTGGCCGCGGCGTTCGATAGCGGCTTGGAGAGCACTCATGGGCGATAATAGTTCGCGCCCCGCGCTTCGGCAAAGCGCATGTCGCAGCGGAATTTATTGCGCGCCGCACGCTCAGGCGGGCGCCTGTTTCCGAATCAAATGGGAAACCATTTCACGATGAAACTGACCCAACGAATCAAGGAAGCCGGCGCAGTGGGCTATCTCTTACTTTGGCTGCTCGGCATCCCGCTGCCGATTTTGTTCGTCATCTTTTTGCTGCGTGGTTGCAGCTAGGTTGGCATGGTAGAGGTGAGTTGCCTGGCGGGAGGCCCCGGATGGTTAGACCGGGTGCACTCCCGGCCAGGCGTATCTTTTCGTTAGGCCGTTTGCCGCTCGGCGGATTGTCGGCTAGGAATCTGCGCCATGGCGACGCTACGACATCACTTCGCGAGCGATAACACGGCCGCGATCTGCCCGGAGGCCTGGGCGGCGCTGAGGGAGGCGAATCGCGACGCCGCCGTCTCCTACGGCGGTGACCGCTGGAGCGGACGGCTCGCCGAACAGGTCCGCGAAATTTTTGAGACAGACTGCGCGAGCTTTCTCGTCTTCAACGGCACCGCCGCCAATTCGCTCGCGCTCGCCCAGCTTTGCCGGCCGTTCGAGAGCGTGCTTTGTCACGAGCGCGCCCACATCGAGACGGACGAGTGCGGGGCGCCGGAGTTTTTTTCCGGCGGGGCCAAACTGCTCCGGGTTGGCGGCAAGAACGGCAAGATCGATCTGGCGGCCGCGGCCCAGATCATGACGGAGCATCGCGACGTCCACTCGACGCGGGTGCGCGCGCTCAGCCTCACCCAGGCGACAGAAGCCGGGACGATCTATTCGCCTAACGACCTCGAAGCGGTGGCCGCTTTCGCGGCGGCAAATTGCCTCGCCCTCCAGATGGATGGAGCGCGCTTCGCCAACGCCGTGGCGTCGTTAGGCTGCCAGCCGAGGGAAATCACCTGGGAACGCGGGATCGACGTTCTTTCCTTCGGCGGAACGAAAAACGGCCTCGGCGCCGGTGAGCTGGTCGTCTTCTTCGATCGCGCGCTGGCGAAGGAATTCGAGTATCGGGTCAAGCAAGGCGGGCAGCTTGCCTCCAAGACGCGTTTCCTGGCCGCGCCCTGGAGCGCGCTCCTGGCCGACGGCCTCTGGTTGAAAAACGCCCGTCACGCCAACGAGATGGCGCAGCTCCTGGAGGAAAAACTTCGCGCCGCCGGCTTCGCTCTCGCTTTTCCACGGGAGGCCAACGCGCTCTTTGTCCGCCTGCCTAACGACGTCGCGGAACGGCTGCGAACGCGCGGCTGGCAGTTCTATAACTTTTTTGAGCCGGACATTTATCGGTTGATGTGCTCCTGGGCGACGACGCCGGAGCAGATCGGCGAATTCAGCGCGGACCTCGGCGCATGACGCCGCGCGCGCTCCCGATCTACGAGCTCGAGGAGGAGATCGTGAGATCGTTAGGCAAGACTTCGCGTTTGATTCTCGAGGCGCCAACCGGCTCGGGTAAATCCACCCAGGTGCCGCAGATCTTGCTCGACCGCGGTCTGCTCGCCGAGGGCGAAGTCGTCATTCTGCAACCGCGCCGCCTCGCCACCCGTCTTCTCGCGAGCCGGGTCGCTTTCGAACGCCGCGGGCGGCTCGGCGAGGAAGTTGGCTACCAGATTCGTTTCGAGAAGGTCGCCTCAAAGAAGACGCGCATCCGCTTCGTGACGGAGGGAATTCTCCTCCGCCAACTCCTGCAGGACCCGACGCTCAGCGGGGTGGGCGCGATCCTCTTCGATGAATTCCACGAGCGCCATCTCTACGGCGACATCACGCTCGCCCGGGCGGTCCATTTGCAGGAAACGCAGCGGCCCGATCTCAAGCTCGTCGTCATGTCCGCTACGCTCGAATCGGACAAGCTGGAGAAATATCTCGCGCCCTGCCCGGTCCTCACTTCGAGCGGCCGGATGCATCCGGTAACGGTCGAATACCTAACGAAACCGGTACGGGCGGAAAATTATCCGATCTGGGAATTAGCGGCCGACAAACTGGAAAGGATCGCGTCGCAGACCGCGGGCGACGTGCTGGTTTTCATGCCGGGCAAATACGAGATCACACGCACAATCTCGGCCCTGCGCGCCGCGCGGCTGAGCGATCGTTTTATTGCTCTGCCGCTCTACAGCGAGTTGCCTCCTGCGGAACAGGACGCCGCCCTTGCCAGCTATGAGAAACGCAAGGTGATCGTGGCGACGAACGTCGCCGAAACTTCTCTCACGATCGAGGGCGTGCGGGTGGTGATCGATAGCGGGCTCGCCCGCATCGCGCGTTTCGATCCGCGGCGCGGGATCAACACTCTATTCATCGAAAAGATCAGCCGCGCTGCGGCCGAGCAACGCGCCGGGCGCGCCGGCCGGACCGCGCCCGGACATTGCCTCCGGCTTTGGACGGAGAGCGAACATCTCGAGCGGCCGGCGCAGGAGTTGCCGGAAGTGAAACGGCTCGATCTCGCGGAAGTAGTTCTGACTTTGAAGGCGAGCGGGATTGAGAACATCGCGGGCTTTCGCTGGCTCGAGCCGCCCGAGTCGAAAGCGCTCGAAAAGGCCGAGCAGTTGCTCGACGACTTGGGCGCGATCAGCGGCGAAAAATTGACGTCGTTAGGCAAACGCATGCTCGCCTTCCCGGTCCATCCCCGTTATGCGCGGATGCTCCTCGCAGCCGAGGAACAACGTTGCGTGCGCGGCGTGGCGCTGATCGCGGCGCTCACCCAGGGGCGCAATCTTCTCCGGCGCGCGGAAGGAAAAGAGATGCGCGGCGAGCGCGAGGATCTATTTGGGAGCGACGACAAATCCGACCTCTTCATTCTCCTGCGCGCTTTTCGTTTTGCGGAGAAGAACCACTTCGATCCGCGCCGCTGCGCGCAGCTCGGAGTAAATGCCGGCGCTGCCCGGGAAGCGGGGCAACTCTGGGAGCAGTTCCTCGCGATTGCGCGCAGCGAAGGTCTCGATCTCGAGGAACGCGAGGCGGAACCGGACGCGATCGCCCGTTGCGTCCTGGCCGGCTTTCCCGATCAGGTAGCGATGCGGCTCGATCAAGGCACGCTCCGCTGCGCGCTCGTCCATCGCCGGCGCGGGCTGCTCGCGCGGGAGAGCGTGGTGCACCGGGCGCGCCTCCTGACCGCTTCGGAAATCCGCGAAGTGGAATCGAGCGATGGCGAACGCCAGGTCCTTCTCACCCTCGCGACCGCAATCGAAGAGGAATGGTTGCGCGAATTTTTCCCGGAAGCAGTCGAGGAAAAAATCGAAGTAGTCTTCGACGCGTCGCTTCGCCGGGTCGTTGGGCGGCGCACAGTTTTTTTCCACGATCTCGTTTTGGAGGAAAAGAAGTCCGAAAACGTTCCGCTGCAGGAAGCGGCGGCGCTGCTCGCGCGGGAAGTAATGGCGGGAAATTGTCCGCTCAAGAAATGGGATCACTCGGTCGAGCAATGGATTCAGCGACTCAACTTCGCGGCGGCGGCTTTCCCGGAGCTGGAATTGCCGCCAATCACGGAGAGCGATCGCGCGCTGCTGATCGAGCAGATTTGCCAGGGGGCGACGAGCTACAAAGAGATCAAAGAGCGCGCCGTCCTTCGCGTCCTGCGGATGTGGCTCAACCCCGCCCAGCATGCCGGGCTCGATCACTACACGCCGGAGCGGGTGAAGCTGCCTAACGAGAGGAGCGTGAAGATTGTTTACCGGGCGCAGCAGGCGCCGACGATCTCCGCCCGGATCCAGGATCTGTATGGAGTGCAGGATCGCCTAACGATCGGACCCGGCAGATTTCCACTCCGGATCGAAGTCCTGGCGCCGAATAATCGCCCGCTCCAGGTCACAGATGATCTCACCACCTTCTGGCGAGAGAATTACCCGAAGGTCAAACAGGAGCTGCAGCGCAAATATCCGAAGCACCGCTGGCTCTGAAAACGGCGCGGATCAGATGCTGCCGCGGATCCCGCGGGAAGGTTCGCGCGCCGATATCGTCCCGCTCACCTTCGCCCAGGCGGCCTTTGAGGCGCCGCGGACGTGGTCCCACGGCAGCGCTGCGCCGACTTCGTGTTTCTGGTAGTCGAGCGCGAGATCGTCCTCGATTTCGTGAAATTCTTTGCCGGGATATTTCGCCGCCGCCTCCGCGCCGACGCGATAGGCCGGAGCGAAATGCTCAAACGTTGTCCCCTCGCGCGCATGCGGCTGAGTGGCGTGATGTTCGCGCCAGTATTTTTCCTCGGCGTTGAGATCGAGCCCGGAAGTTGAGTCAGTTGTCGGTTTGGAATCGTCCGCCATAAAATGCTTCCTCCTCTGCAGAATTTAACTTCCGGCACCTTCCTGCTTCGTCAAGACCGCCCTCACGAGAGTTCCGGCGCGCCCGGGCGATCGAGAGGCGCAAAAGCATCGCGAGATGCGATATTAAGCGTATGAAAAATTCCAACGGAGACAATTTTACGGAACACGATCCGATGGCGGAGACGGAGTTTGGAAGTCAGCCGAGCGGACAGAGCGCTCAAGACCGAATTCAGGAGGGTGCGCGGAAATTTTCCAACGCGGCCTCCGATACCTGGGACCAGACGCGGCAGAAGGCGGTGGTGGTGCGCGAACGGACGGAATTTTTCCTTCGGGAAAATCCGGTGCCGACTGTCCTCGGGGCGCTTGCCCTGGGGTTGGCGATCGGCCTTGCGATTCGTTATTCGTCGCGCCCGGAAGAGCCACAACTGTCGGTCAACTCGGTGAAACGCGCGCTTCGCGAGATGGATTGGAGCAGCATTTCGCCGTCTTTCCTGCCCGGCCTGATGCGGAGCGTGAAACGCGGCTATGCCGATTCCGCTGAAGCAGTCCGTGAAGGAATCGACCGCGTGAAAGACGTGGACGTGGATGATTACGTCAAACCACTGCGGAAGCGGTGGCAGAAATGGATGAGCTAAGGATTCGTTAGGCCGAACCGATCGCCTCGAAGGCAGCTGCCATGCGGCCGGCGCGGGTGCCGGTGCTGAAACAGCCTTGCAGCAGATAACCGCCGGTCGGTGCTTCCCAGTCGATCATTTCACCGGCGAGAAATACGCCTGGCATTTTTTGCAGCATCAGCTCATCGGTCAGCTCTTCCCACAGGACGCCGCCTGCGCTCGAAATCGCTTCGGCGATCGGGCGCGGCCCCTCCAGCGAGAGAGGGAAATTCTTCAGCCGGCTGACGGCCCGGTCGCGATCGGTGCAGTCTTCCGCATGGAAATTCCTGAGGAGCGCGATCGCGCCGGAGCTTAGTTTCCAGCGCTGAAACCATTCGTTAGGCTGAGACAGCCGAGCGACGCGTTCGCGCAAGATCTCGGGCGTTACCTGCGGTTTGAAATCGATCTGCAGTTGTGGCTGCGGCAGGGCGCGCAGGATTGGGCCGAGTCGATAAATCGCACCGCCTTCCAGTCCATAACGCGTGATCAGGAGTTCGCCGGAAACCGTCTCTGATCCCGCGGTCACGCTCAGATTTTTCAGCGGCGAACCCTCCGCGCGCTCGAGAACGGCGGCCGGCCAGACGACGTTCCAGCCGCAGTTGGCCGCGATGAAAGGAGCCCGCTGCACGCCGTGCGCCGCGAGGAGCGAAACCCACCCGCCGTCCGATCCCGTCTCAGGCCACGAGGCACCCCCAAGCGCGAGCACGACTGCGCGCGCCGCGAGTGAGTTGCCGGCGTCGAAGCCGAGGCGCCAGTGCGATTGTTCCTTCGTTAGGCTGACGAGCCGGGCCCCGGTTTGTATTTCGAGACCCAGATTCTCAAGACGGCGCAGCCAGGCACGGAGGAGGACGGCGGCTTTTTGGCCGCGAGGGAAAACCCGATGGCTTGTCCCGACATAGGTTTGCACTTCGAGGTTCGCCGCCCAATCACGCAGATCGTCGGGACCAAATTCGCGCAGCAGATCGCGCCAGCGCTCCGGTTCCGCGCGATAACGGGCGGGAAA
>DASXDC010000023.1:0-6931 GCA_036490855.1 Chthoniobacterales bacterium | reverse complement strand
GGCGGCAAAGCCGGCGGCGGGGCGTGTTGCCTAACGAGTCCCCAGGCAGCGGCAAACTCCCCGCGCCCGGCGTGGTAGCGGGCCATGCCCGACCAGGCGAATTCGAGCCACTCGGGATGAGCCTCGACACCGCGGACGAGCTCATCGAGCGGTTCGTGGTGCGACCAAAGGGCGAAGAGCTTTTGCTTCTGCGCGTGCGTGAATTGGGCGAGAGCCGGGTCGCGCGCAAGAACGGCGTGAAGCGCGGCCTCGAACTGCGGCGTGGTCGCGGCTTCGAGGTAATTAATCGTTAGGCCAGGACGATCGATGGCAAACTCGCGCAGCGCTTCATGGACGCGGGCGTCGTAGCTGGCGGCATCAGTCAGCATGAGCGCGTAGATACCGGCTTCCTCCGCGCCTTGCCGCTGGAGCGCTTCTCGCCAGGCGGTGATGGCGAGTGTCGGCTGCCAGCCGAGCCAGGCCTTTCCTTCCTCAAACGGTAATTGGTAGGCGCTCGGCTCGAGAAAGCGCGCCCGCCGAAAATCCTCCACGATCCGCGGCACCGGCTGGCGCTGGCCGATGCGGGCGATGGCGCGGAGAAAATAAAGCTGCCAATCGAGCGGCGCCCATTGCAGGGCGCGATCGGTATCGGCGATCGCTTCCGCAAAACGGTGGCCGCGGTTGGCAACGATCGCGGCCTGATGCGCGTTCTCTACTCCCGGCCAGCCCGGCAGCGGCCAGGCTTGGCGCCAGGAAAAAAACCAGCCGACACTTACAATCGCGAGGGCTAGCCCGAGGGCGCGGAAAAGCCAGGGCGCGATCCGGCTCGGCCGCAATCCGAGAGGACGAAACTGCGCGAGCCCGAGAAGAAATGTGCCGGCGAAAAAAGAGCCGATGCGATGCCCGGAGACATCGACGAAGCCGTGGAGCAGAAAAAGAAGCGCGCCGACGAGCGCGGCGTAACGGATCCGCTGGTTTGTTCCTTCCTTGAGCGGAAAGGCGCGCCTAACGAGCAGGACTGCGCCGAGGAAAAGCAAAACCAGCGAAGGCCAGCCCATCTCCGCCCAGACCCAAAACCAGTCGCTCTCCGGATGGAGCGAACGGGTCACACCGCGCGAGAGATCGCGGAAGAGGGCGAAGACACTCTCGAAATTTCCAAGACCAAAACCGCACCAGGGCGACGATTTGATCATCGTCCAGGCGTCTCGGAAAATCAGCCAGCGAAAATCCGACGTGACCGAGCCTTCGCTTCCGAGCCGGAGATGGAATCGCTCGATTGTTTCGCCGCCGAAAATGAGAAGCGCAGCGAAGAGAACGAGCAGAATCGAAGCGGCGATCGCCACGCCCGCGCCTGACCATTTACGAAACGCAAAACGCACCAGCCAGGCAGCCGTGCCCGCGACCAGGATGAGAATGCCGGCACGCGAAAAGGCGAGGATGAGCGCGGCACCGAGCAGGCCCGCGCCGAGCAGCCAGAGAAGCCATCGCTGGTGGCCGCGGCGGAAATCATCCTGCATGCAGCCGAGGACGACGAGGGTGGAGATTCCGAAGAGGTCGCCCGTTTGATTGCGATTTGGAAACGGACCGAAACCAAGATCGTTATGCCAGAACGGAAGCGCCTGATGCCGCAGACGCAAAAAGATGCAGAGCCCGGCGAGGGCGATGACGCCGCCGGAAAAAACCCGCGCCGCCAGCCGGACATCGCGCAGGTGAAGATCGAGCGTCGTGAGATAATAAATCCAGGCGAGACCGGCGAGGAGGAGGACGAGGCTGTCGAGTGTCATCCACGGTTGCGGCGAAACAGTGCCGGCCAATTGCACGCCAAAATCTTTCGTTAGGGCAATGCGCCAGGCGGGAATCGTGAACCAGCGCGCCGGCAGAAACGCGACCGCGGCGAGAGCGACAAAAAGAAAGGCGGCGAAGTTCAGGAACGGCCCGAGCGAAAGACGGGGTGGCCGCGCGAGGAGGAGAAGAGCGAAGATGCCGATCGCGATCGCCTCGCTCCAGCGTTGCGTGGCGCCGCCGAGAAAAACCGCCAGCAGCACGAGCATCGGCAAAACGATCGCCACCCAGGCTGCACCTGCGCTGCCGTTTCCGCGCGATCTGCTCGGCCTGGCTGACTGGGAATCTTGCATCAATTGTCGAATTGCGGTGGAATGACCTCACGAGCCAGGGCTCTCTCATGCAGCGATACAGTCTTCTTCTCGCTCAGCGACCAAATTCTTCGGCCGTTCCGATCGTCCTCGCCCCTCGTCGATAATCATGGTCACCCCGCGCACGCAAGGATTGTATCGCGTTTTTCTGCTCTGCCAGATCGCGATCGTGGCCGGGCTTTTCTGGTTCGGTGTCTGGGTGATGGTGACCTTCTATTCCCAAGGGGCGGAGCTGACTTGGAATCGCTACAGCATTTACTGCGCGATGCTGGTTATCGGCCTGCTTGGCGAATCTCTTAGCCGCGAAGGCTCGAAGCGTTATTTTCTCCAGGCGGAATTCCTGCGCCAGCATCGCCTCGCCCTCCGCCAGACTTTCGCCAGCGTCGGCGTGCTCGTTTTTTATCTCATCGCGACGAAGGACTCCTTCATCTCGCGAATTTTCTTCTTCAATTTCCTGCCCTGGCTCTACATCGCGCTCCTCTTTTCACATCATTTTCTCCCGGAATTTTTAGCCCGCGGAATGTTCCGCCGCGAAGAGATCACCCTCCTGATCGGCTCGACCTCCAAGGCGCGCGCGTTGCGCGGCTGGCTCCGGCGCAAAGCCGAGATGGGTCTGCGCACGGTCGGTATTATTTGTGAGGAGCCGCTCGATTGCACGGAAGACAAAATCCCAATCCTGGGCGGTTTCGATCGCTTCCGCTCTGCCGTCCAAGAGCACGCCGTGACACAGGTGATCATGCTCGAGTTCCCCGATTTCAACGAACTCAATCGCGGCCTGATCGCGACCTGCGATCAGCTCGGCGTCCGGCTCATGATCGTGAGCGACCTGGAAGAAAAGCTCGGCCATCCCGTGACGCATTTCGACGACGACGGTTTTCGCTTTGTCGGATTGCGGGAAGAGCCACTGGAGAATCCGTTCAATCGCGTGATCAAGCGTGCGATCGATTTCACTCTCGCGCTGCCGATCATGATTTTACTTTTCCCGCCGCTCGCGCTCGTCGTCTGGGTGGCGCAACGATTGCAGTCGCCCGGCCCGCTCTTTCACAAGCAAACGCGCGCCGGGATTCAGAACCGGCGATTCGATATCCTGAAATTCCGCACCATGCACCCGGAGAATCCCGATCTCGCGCGCCAGGCGACGAGCGAGGACGATCGCGTTTATCCGTTAGGCCGATGGTTTCGCAAGCTGAGCATCGACGAGGTGCCGCAATTTTGGAATGTGCTCCGCGGCGACATGAGCGTAGTCGGCCCGCGGCCGCACCTGATCGAGCACAACCAGCAGTTCTCGCAGCTGATGGCGAACTATCAGGTGCGCACTTTCGTGAAACCGGGCATTACTGGCCTCGCGCAGGTGCGTGGTTTCCGGGGCGAAGCCCAGACGAGCAAGGACATTCAGAACCGCGTCGTCTGCGACATCGAGTATCTCGAGAACTGGAACCTCACCCTCGAATGCGGAATCATCCTGCGCACGATGGCGCAGCTTTTCGTGCCGCCACCCTCGGCCTATTGACGATCGAAGGGATCGGCGAACACGCCGCCTAACGATCGAATCTGGCCGCCACTTTGTTCAGCTCGGAGAGCAGTTCTTCCGGAACGTTAGGCGCGAGGCTCTCGAAAAATTCCTTCTGGCCCGCCAGCTCCCGCTCCCATTCCTCAGGTTTCACCGCCAGCAGCTCCCGAATCTTCTCCGGCGCGACATCGAACTCATCGAGATCGAGATCCTCCGGCCGCGGCACACAGCCGATTGGTGTTTCGACCGCGCCGCCCCGGCCTTCGCAGCGGTCGATGATCCACTCCAGGACCCGCATGTTGTCGCCAAAGCCGGGCCAGAGAAATTTGCCCTGGGCGTCTTTGCGGAACCAATTGACGTGAAAGATGAGCGGCGGGTTCGTTAGGCGAGGGCCGGTCTGGAGCCAGTGCCGGAAATAATCGCCGATGTTGTAGCCGCAAAACGGGAGCATCGCCATCGGGTCGCGCCGCACTTTGCCGACTGTGCCGGTCGCGGCTGCGGTCGTCTCCGAGGCCATCGTCGCACCGATATAGACGCCATGGGTCCAATCGTCGGCCTGGAAAACAAGCGGCATCGTATCGCTGCGGCGGCCGCCAAAAATGAGCGCGCTGATCGGTACCCCGGCGGGATCTTGCACCTCCGGATCGAGGACAGGATTGTTCTGCATCGGGACGGCGAAACGGCTGTTCGGATGCGCCGCCTTTTCTTTCGAGTCGGAGGTCCAGGGACGGCCGCGCCAGTCGACGGCCTCGTTAGGCAGATCGCCGTCTTTTCCTTCCCACCAGACATCGCCCTCTTTCGTTAGGGCGACGTTCGTGAAGAGCGTGTCGTGCTCAATCGCATGCATCGCGTTTGGGTTCGAGCTGTAGCTCGTGCCAGGTACAACCCCGAAATATCCATTCTCGGGGTTGACGGCATAGAGTCGTCCGTCCTTTCCAATCTCCATCCAGGCGATGTCGTCGCCGACGGTCGTGATTTTCCAGCCGGCAAAATGTTTCGGCGGAATGAGCATGGCGAAATTCGTCTTGCCGCAGGCGCTCGGAAAGGCGGCGGCGACGTAATGCTTTTTTCCCTGCGGAGATTCGACCCCGAGGATGAGCATGTGCTCGGCGAGCCAGCCCTGTTTTTTCGCGAGATAAGAGGCAATGCGAAGGGCGAGGCATTTCTTGCTCAGGAGGACGTTGCCGCCGTAGCCGGAGCCGACGGAGATGATCGTGTTGTCCTGTGGAAAATGGGAGATCCAGCGCCGCTCGGGATTGAGATCGAGCAAAGAGTGGACGCCGCGATTGAATTCTGCGTCGGTTTTTTCCCCGAGCTTTTCCGAAGCCTGCGCGCCCATCCGCGTCATGATGCGCATGCTGAGGACGACGTAGATCGAGTCCGTGATTTCGTAACCGATCTTGGCAAGCGGCGAATCGGGCGGACCCATGATGTAAGGGACGACGTACATCGTGCGGCCGGCCATAGCGCCTTTTAGCAGCCTCTGCAGTTTGCTGTAGGTCTCGGCTGGGTCGGCCCAATGATTGGTCGGGCCGGCTTCCTCTTTCGTCGGGGTGCAGATGAGGGTGAACTGCTCGACGCGCGCGACGTCGTTAGGATTGGAGCGGTGCAGATAACAGCCGGGATCTTTTTCCTGATTGAGTTTGATCAACACCTCCTGGCGGCAGGCTTCGCCGAGGAGATATTCCTTCTCCGCCTCGGAGCCGTCGCACCAGAAAATGTTCCCCGGCCGGGTGAGCGACTCCACTTCGTGGACCCAATCGAGCACCGCTTTGTTGCGCGGCTTGGATTCACCCATGCCACTGGGCGGCGAAATGGCAGGAGCGATATTTTCCATAGCAATGCCGCCCAAAACGACCGGGCGAGCCCTTAATTTGAACGCTTCGGCGATGAGGCCAACAAAAAAATGTCGCGTTAATCTCCCGCGCGAACGTGCTGCCAGCCGGCGACCGTCGCAGCGATTGGCTCGCGCTTGCACTTCGCGACGCTGCGCCCTTTACTGTGAGTATGTTCGGCGTCGCGACCTCAGATGACTACCAACCGGTCGGCTGGATGGGACGTTATCCGATCCGGATCACGACCATTATCGTCGCCGCTCTGGTCCTCGGCATGTTCGGGACGGTCATCGGTCTTTCGGCGCACTGGAATGTGATTGAGCCGTTCGCCTTCCGGGCGTCGACCTTCTGGCACGGCGCTCTCTGGCAGCCGATCACCTGCGTGCTCATCCAAACCGCGAATTTCTTTTTCCTCTTCAACGTCTTCTTTCTCTACTGGGCAGGGGTGGAGGTGGAGAAATTCCTCGGCCGGCGCCGATATCTGACGCTTCTGGGATTGCTTCTCCTCGTCCCGATCGTGGTGCTGAGCCTGTGGAATCTCGCCGGCGCCAACTGGCTCTACTACGGCTCCTACGAATTATCAGTCGGGATGTTCATCGCCTTCGCCACGCTTTATCCGAACGTCGAACTCTTCGGCTGGGTGACGCTGAAATGGCTCGCCTTCGCCGGAATCGTCCTCGCCTCGATGCAGTTCCTGCCTAACCACGAATGGGGCAACCTCACCGTCCTCTGGGGAATGTGCCTGGCCGCTTTTCTCTATCTCAAAGGCCTCTCGCGCACGCTCCTCCCTTTTGAGATTCCGGAAGCGATCACCGCCATCTTTCGGCGCAAACCGAAACTCCGCGTCCTCCCGCGCGAGAGCGCTCGCCGCTCCGTGGAGCCGGATGACGATGTCTACGAATCGATCGACCCGGTGCTGGAGAAGATTTCCAAGTCAGGCATCGGCAGCCTGACCGCGAGCGAGCGGCGAGCCCTCGATCGCGCGCGCAACCGGCTTTTGAATAAATCCAAGTGAGTCCTCCCGCGACCGCAGCGTTGCGGCTCAGCGTCATCATCCCGTCGTGGAAGGACCACGCCAACCTCGTCCGCTCCGTCCCGGTCTTGATCGCGCTTCACGCGCTACATGAAGTGATCGTGGTCGACGCTTCACCCGATCCGGCGACCGCGGAAGCGATGACGACGGCGGGCGCGATGTATCTCCGCGCGACGCAGCCGAACCGCGGCGCGCAGATGAATCTGGCGGCCGAAAGCGCAACCGGCGACGTGCTGATTTTTCATCACGCCGACTCGATCATCAACGCCGCGCATGTCGCGGCCATCCACGAGACGCTGCGCGATCCGGGAGTGATCGGTGGGGCTTTTTATCGTAAATTCGATGCGCGCCATCCGCGGCTTCTCTGGCTCGAGACGGTTGGCCGTTTCATGGCGCGGCACGGCGGGAGTTTTTTTGGCGA
>DASXDC010000022.1:0-4424 GCA_036490855.1 Chthoniobacterales bacterium | reverse complement strand
GTAAAGCCGCGGCAGATCGGCGACGGAACGAGTGAAGGCATCGTGAGCCACTTTGGTCGTGAGGTCGCCGATGTGCTGACTAACGAACACATTTTCTCCAAGACTGAGCGCGACCGCATTCTTCAGGTGCGCGCCAACTGCTAGGACGCAGGTTGGCTCGCGATTTATCGCCGGCGATTTGATAGTGACCGGCAACGGAGCGTAGCCGCGGGCACGACGCAGCAGCATGGGCCGGTCGGCGATCACCCTAACGATAGAGTCGTCGACATGCCTAACGATTGGTCGATCGTGAAGAAGGAACCAATCGGCCACTCCGCCGAGCCGTTCGAGCGCTTCGCGCTCATCAATACAGATCGGCTCGTCGCTCAAATTCCCGCTCGTGGCGATGATCGGAAAATTAAGCTCATGGAGAAGCAGATGATGAAGCGGCGAGGAAGGAAGCATCACGCCGAGATTTGGATTCGAAGGAGTCGCGGCCGGCGACAGGCCGCATGTTTTCTCCAAGAGGACGATTGGCGCCTCAGGTGAGCTCAGGAGCTGCATCTCAAGGTCGGAGACGCGGCAGCAGGTGCGAACCATTTCAAGCGAAGGAAACATGACCGCGAACGGTTTCTCCTCGCGATGCTTGCGGGCCCGAAGACGGTGGATCGCCTCCTCCTGCCGGGCATCGACGAGCAGCTGGAATCCGCCGACGCCCTTGAGCGCGATGATTTTTCCGTGACGAATTTCCTTCGCCGCCTGCTGCAGTGCATGGTCTGCGGTGGCAAGATTTTTGCCTAAGGAATCACAAAGTTGAAGCCGTGGACCGCAGCGCGGGCAGGCCGTCGGCTCAGCGTGGAAACGCCGGTCGACCGGATCGTGATACTCGCGCGCGCATTCCTCGCACATCGCGAATTGCTTCATCGAAGTATTGGCCCGGTCGTAGGGGAGCGACTCGATGATGGAAAAACGCGGACCGCAGTTAGTGCAATTCGTGAAAGGGTAGCGGAAACGACGATCGTTAGGCGAAAAGATCTCGCGCAGACAATCGGCGCAGGGCGCAAGGTCGGGCAGGATGAGCGCGGTTTTTCCGCCTTCGTCCGTGCTCTCGCGAATCTCAAACTTTTTCTCGCCAGATGCTGCGACTGGCAAGGACTCGCAGCTCTGGATGAGGGCGCGCGACGGCTTCTCCGCGAGCAGTCTCTTCGAAAAACTGGCGAGTTCGTTAGGCGAGCCTTCCACTTCGATGAAAACGCCCTGCGCCGAGTTGATCACCCAGCCTTTCAGGTTCAGCTCCGTCGCCAGCCGGTAGACGAAAGGGCGAAAGCCAACGCCTTGGACCGCGCCGCGCACGACAATTCTGAGCCGCTCTGGTTTCAGCGCGTGAAGAGCCCCTCGACGAACCCGATCTGGTAAACGAGCAAAAGACCGAAACCCAAACTGAAAACACCGGCGGCAGTGCCAAGATGCCGGTGGAGAAACTGGAAGCGCGTCGAGTAAGAAACCGGCACCGCGATCGCAGCGGTGATGAGCATCATGCCCGCGATTGTGCCGACACCGAAGATGAACAGATAAGCCATCGCCCAAAGTGGGTCGCGAATGATCGGCAGGACAAGGAGCGCGACGGCGGCCGAGCCAGCCAGGCCATGAACGATGCCAACGATGAGGGGACGAACGGCCTGATACAGGTTCGAGCGCCCGAACCATCGATCGAGCTTCGCCGATGGGACGGCGTCTTCGGCGTGGCCATGGGTGGTGCGCTCGTGTCCATGAGGGTGAGTGTGGACGTAATCGCCGTGGCGATGGGCGTGCTGATGAATTTCGTTCGGGCCGTTTGCCGCGCTGACATTCTCGACCGCGCGAAAGGTGGCATTGAGGTTGAGCACGCCGAGCCCGATCAGCATGAGAGCGACGCAAAACTCGAGGCTCATCCCGAGACGTTCGGGAACAACCACGCCGAAAAGGACAATCGCGCCCCCGATCACGAGTAAGGTGAGGCTGTGCCCGATCCCCCAGAAAATTCCGGTCCAGGCCGCGCTTGAAATGCGACGTTGCCGGCTAACGATCGTAGTCACGGCGACGACATGATCCGAGTCGGTCGCGTGGCGCATGCCAAGGAAGAAACCGAAGAGCAGGATGGGGAAGAGAGTGTTCAACGCTCGGAGGTGCTTTCGGAGTGGAAAGGCGCGGGATGACGGCCGGGCATTTGATAACGCACGGAGCGAATCGCGCATTCTTCGCCTTCGGTTACTTCCGCCGCTTTGCCGCAATCGGGACACTCCAAGGTCGGAACTGGCGTACCATGAAGAGCTCCATCCCAATATTTTGGCGGCCCGCTGTAAGAACAATGCGGGCAGCGAATTTTACCGAGCACTGGCTCGATCGTTAGGCGGGAACCAGCAATTGACATTTCGGTGGTGATCGCCTCGTAGCAGAAACTCAACTGTTCCTCCTCGACCTGGGTGAACTCGCCGATCGCCACCCGAACTTCGACAATTTTTTTGTCCGGATTCTTCTCCGCGAAATCGAGCAGTTTTTCGACGAGCCCGGATGCGATCGAAAACTCGTGCATACTCGTTAGGCGGCTAGACCGCGAGAAGGGTCTGGGCGACTTCCTCAAGACCGGCGCCGTTCTTGCAGCTCGTCGGGATGACCTTGATATCGGGCTTAAGCGCGTGGACGTCAGCAATCAGTTGCTCGACGCTCACTTCCATCGCGTCCGCGAGGTCGATCTTATTGATTACGACAACCTGCGAGCCGAGGAACATGTGCGGATGTTTCCGCACCATCCAAGGCCCCTCGGTGACGCTCACGACCACGACGCGGGCTTTTGAGCCTAACGGAAACTCGGCCGGGCAAATCAGGTTTCCGATGTTCTCGATGAAAATCATTTGCAGGTTTTCGAGATCAATTTTGCGCAGGCCCTTGCCGACGAGATTGGCGTCGAGGTGGCAGCCGTTGATCGTCGCGATCTGCACGACGGGAACGTTTTGTTTCGCGATCGCGTCAGCGTCGTTGCTGGTCGTCGCATCGCCGTTAAAAACGGCGACGCCAATTTTGTCCTTCAGCTTCTCGACCAGCTTCGTTATGAGGGTGGTTTTGCCCGAACCGATTGCACCCATGAAATCGATCGCGGTGATGCCATTCCGGTCGAGGAGTGCGCGATTTTCGATGGCGATTTTTTGGTTCGCCTCGAGCAGGCTGTGCTCCAGCTCGATGTCGTAGATCTCGTCCGGCGAAGCCTCCAGCGTCACCTGCACTGCACCTTGCTCGGCCATGACTAGTGCGCGAGCCCCATCAACGCGGTCGGGGTATGCATCTGTTTCAGAAGCTTGCCGCCGCCGAGATACATGTGCACGCCGCACGGCAGACAAGGATCGAAGCTGCGCACGGTGCGCATGATGTCGATGCCTTTGAAGTTGTCCGGACCATTTTCTTCGAAGATCGGACAACCTTGCACCGCATCTTCGTAGGGCCCGGGCGTGCCGTAGACATCACGCGGATTGGCATTCCATGGCGTGGGCGGATAAGGATGATAGTTCGCCACTTTGCCCCCGCGGATGACGAGGTGATGGGAGAGAACTCCGCGCACCGCTTCGTGGAAACCGCAGCCGATCGCTTCGTCCGGCACTTTGAAAGGCGTGAACGTCTGCGTGCGACCCGCATGCACCTCCGCCATGGCTTTCTCGATGAAGTAATAGGCGCAGGAGCAGGCGTAGGCTTGGAAATACGTCCGGGCGCGATCGCGTTCGATCGTGTTCGCCCATTTCGGGATGCGCCAAGTGCAATCCATCTCCGGTTTAGTCGCCGTCTTTGGCAGACGCATGTGCACGGTGCCGTCGCCGGGCGCTTTGACGTAGCCGATATCGACGAGGCCGGAGAGCGCGGTCGACCAGAGTCGGGCGAGCGGACCGCCGCCGGTGTCGAGTGCGAGATGGTCGCCGGTGCGTTTGTCGAGCCAGCGCGGCGACATGACCCAACTGTAGTTATCGGCAAAATTTCGCTTCTGCGGCTTGGGAATCGTGGTCTGATTCCAGGGATGGCGTTTGTCGATGGGATTGCCTAACGGATCGGTTTTGACAAAGGTTTCGCCGCTGTCAGCCCAGTCTTCATAATAAGAAGAGCCGAGGAGGATGCGCATGTTGACGTTGATGTCGACGAGGTTGTTCGTGACCAGCTTTCCGTCAACGATGATGCCGGGAGTGACAAACATCGCCTTCCCCCACTCGTCCATCTTCTTGTAGTTATAGTCACAAACGTCGGGATCCTGAAATGACCCCCAGCAGCCGAGAAGGACGCGGCGGTTGCCAACTTCTTCGTAGCCGGGCATCGCTTCGTAGAAGAAGTCGAAGAGGTCATCATAAAACGGCACGCACTTCTTCATGAACTCCGCGTAACGCACCAGCCTCACCAGATAATCAGTGAAAACCTGGATCGACGGCACT
>DASXDC010000021.1:0-16095 GCA_036490855.1 Chthoniobacterales bacterium | reverse complement strand
GCGCGCCTAACGAGTCGCGAATTCAGGACCGGCCGCGTCACGTTCACCCGAAAAAAATAGGTGCCGAGATAGGGATCGATCCGGAGCAGGTTCGGCTGCTCGCGCCGGTAGCGATCGATCCGGTTGACCGGCACCGTGTCGGTCAGGTGGAGCTGGCCGGAGCGAAAGGCGCGCTCCTCGACGTTGTTGCTGTCGATGGTGTGAAAGACAATGCCGTTCAGCCGGACGCGCGCCGCGTCCCAGTAGGTCGGGCTTTTCTTCACCCGGACGTCCTGGTTGAGCCGCCATTCCTCAAGGGTGAAGGGACCATTGCCGACGAAGCGGCCGGGCTTCGTCCAGTAACTGCCGCGTTCGTAGAGCGGTCCGTATTTTTTCACGGTCGGGATGTGAACCGGGAACCAGGCGTCGTAGTTGAGGAGGGAAAGAAAGTAGGGCGTCGGATTCGTTAGGCTGACCTCCAGGGTGCGGTCGTCGAGGGCGCGGAAACCGACCTGGTCGAAATCGGTCAGGCTGCCTTTGTTGAAGGCCTCGGCGTTGCGCACGACGTAAAACATGTAGGCGCCATCCGCCCCAAGACCGGGCGAGAGAATGCGGTGATATGATGCGATGAAATCGCGTGCCGTGACCGGATCGCCGTTCGACCACTTCGCATTTGGCCGGAGGTGAAAGGTGTAAATTTTGCCGTCGGTTGAAATATCCCAGCGCTCAGCGACGCCGGGGACGGGATGCAGATCGTGCGGATCTTCCGCGACCAGACCCTCGAGGAGAGCGGAGATGACGTTGTATTCGCCGACGCCGTTGACCAGTTGCGGATCGAGATCCTGCACTTCCTGGCCGTTGCCTTTGTGCAGGATTTGTTCGCGATTGCCTTTCTCGACGTTGCTCTCCGGGCGATGACAGGCGGCGAAAAGAAGCAGTACGCCGGCGAGGACGAAGCATTTCATCGCAATTCGCGGGCGGATGAGAGCCCGCTGGATAAAAAACGAAAAGCTCGCCCGTCGCGATCGGCGCACTACGGCTTGGTCGGCGGTTTCACCGCGCCCGGATTGCTTTCGCTCGAAGGCCCGCTCTGCGATTTGGCCGGCGTCTCGATCCCGAGCGTTTTCAGGTAGGGCTGAATCGAGCGATCGCGGCCGAGGAAATTGTGGATCGAGATGTCGATGTCGCGCGAACCGCCGGGGGCGTAGATTTCCCTCCGCAGTTTCATCCCGGCCGCCTTATCGAGATATCCGTTAGGCGCCTTTTGGAAGACGGTCGCCATGTCAGCGGCGATCGCATCGGCCCAGGCGTAGCCGTAATAACCGGCATCGTAACCCGCGAGGTGGCCAAAGAAGGCGACGAAGGCGGTGTCGTTAGCGACCGGGAAGAAATCCTTCGCGAAGATCGGATCCGACATCGCGACGCAATCGTAGGATTGACCCTCGGGATGGACATCGTGCAGGGCGAGATCGATGTCGGCGAAAGCGAATTGCCGGCGATAATTAACGCCGACGGTGGCGAGTTTCGCTTCCTTCATTTTCGCGATCAGCTTGGACGGAATTTTCTTCGACGGATCACGATAGTCGGCCGCGAAGGTATCAAGCACCTTCTTGTCCCAGACCCAATTTTGCAGCATCTGCGAAGGCGCCTCGACGAAATCCGCCGGCACGCTCGTGCCGGAGAAGCGGACGTATTTTGCGGTCGTGACGATGGAGTGAAGGGCGTGGCCGAACTCGTGGAAGAGCGTTTCGACATCCTGGTGGCTGAGGAGCGACGGCTTGTCTTTCGCCGGTGGCGGGAAGTTGCAGATCAGGGCGACGGTCGGGCGCTGATACTTTCCGTCCGGCAAAAGTTTGCCCGAAATAATCCCGAACTCGGCGAAGTGATTGAACTTCCCGTCGCGCGGAAACATGTCGAGATAAAACATGCCTAACGGCTGCCCGCTGGCCGCGTCCGTCACCATGTAGAGTTGGAGATCGTCAATCCATTTATAGGGCGCGATGATCTTGGTAAACTTCAGCCCAAAGATGCTCTGGTAGATGTTGAACATCCCGTCGAGCACATGCTGGAAAGGGAAGTAAACCCGAAGCGCGTCGGTATCGACGGTGTACTTTTCCTTCTTCAGTTCGTTCTGGAAGTAGCGCCAATCCCAGATGTTGATTCGCGCGTTGGGATCCTTGGTTTCGGCGACCTTCAGCTTGCGCAGCTCGGCCACTTCGGCGTCGAACTTCGGCTGAATCCCGGCGACGAGATCGTTGATGAACGTTTTCGCGGCCGCACCGCTCTTCGCCATTTTGATCTCGGTCTGGAAATCATCCCACGATTTGTAGCCGAGCTTGAGCGCGATCTGGTTGCGGTGCGCGAGCATGTCGTTCAGGACCGGAACATTTTTGTCCCGTGCGAGATTGAAGCGCACTTCGTAGAGATGCTTGCGGGTCTCTTCCTTTTTCGCTGTCTCCTCGACCGTGTTGTAATGGAAAGTGACGTTGGCCAGAATGGTGTAGGAGTCGTCGCCGGTCTTGACGCCAGGTGAGTCGAGCACCGTGTCCGGCACACCCTCGAGCTCCGCTTTGGTGAAAACGATCGGCGCTTTCACAGCCACGATGTTGGCTTCGAAATCAGTCTCCAGTTTCGCCAGTTCCTTGCGCAGCTTTTCCACTTCGGCGCGTTTCTCGGGGGAAAGCGCGAGTCCGGCGCGCCGATAATCGCGCAGGGTGTGCTCGAGGAGAAGCGCGTCTTCGCCTTCCAGTTTCGGTTTGGTGTCGGCGAAGGCTTTGACCGCTTTGTAAACGTCCTCGCGGTAATCAATCGCGACCACCCAATCCTGGAAGATCTTGATCGCTTTCTCGGCCGCGTCGCGCATCGCGGGTTCCTGGTTGGTTTGCTGAATGATGACGATCTTGGAGACGGCGGTTTGGGCCTCGTTCTGGATGTTGTCGAGCGCCACAAGCGTGCTGGCGAAGGTGACTTTCTTCAGGTCCTGCTTCCCGATTTCGTCGAGCGCGGCGTTCGCCTTCGCGATCGCGGTGTCGATCTCGCCCTGGACCGCGATCGGGGTTTTCGGCCAGTCGGGAATGGTCAGGATTTCATTCGCTTTCTTCGCCGCAGCCTGGAAATCGGCCAGGCTCTTGACCGCTTCGGCACGGAGAGCGAGCGGAGCGACGATGAGCAGACTAACGAGCAGGATTTGTTTCATTGGAAATGGAGTTGCGGAATTCGACCGGACAGGATTAACAGGATTAGCAGGATTGAGGGAAAAGAAAATCGTCATCCTGTTTTTGACTTCAGTCTGACCGACCAGTCGATGAGAGAGATCACGACCAAATTCCTGACCGCATTCATTCCGATCTTCGTCGCAATCGACGCGATCGGGATGGTCGCGATCTTCATCGGGCTGGGCGCAAACGTGGAGCCGAAGCGCCGCCAGCAGGAATCGCTTCTCGGCATCGGCACCGCGCTCGCCATCTCGGTCGGGTTCATGTTCCTCGGGAAACTGATTTTCCAGGCTCTCGGGATCACGGTGGCCGACTTTCAGGTCGCCGGCGGATTGCTCCTCCTCACCTTCGCGATCCGCGACCTGCTCGATGTCGGAGGCGAGAAACGCCCCGCGACCGAGGACTTCGGGATTGTGCCGCTCGGGATGCCGTTGATCGCCGGGCCGGCGCTGCTGACCGCGCTCCTGGTCCTGATCGATTCCGTCGGGATGATCTACACCCTGGCGTCGTTGATCGTGAACCTGCTGATCGTGGCGGTGGTTTTTTCCTACGCCGATCGCCTAACGAAATGGATGGGGAAGCAGGGAATCAACGGCATTTCGAAGCTCGTCTCGCTCCTCCTGGCCGCGATCGCAGTCAGCCTGATCCGGCGCGGCTGGCTGGGGCGCTGAGCTTTTCGTTAGGCTATTTCGCCGCGAGGACGATCGCGCCGATGAGGATGAAGCTGCCGCCGATCCATTGGTGCCAGCTGAGCTTTTCATTCAGCAACAAAACGGCAAAGGCGATCGCGAAAAGCACGCTCAGCTTGTCGACCGGCGCGACCCGGGAGGCCGGTCCGAGCTGGAGAGCGCGGAAATAACAGAGCCACGAAAGCCCGGTCGCGATCCCGGAGAGCGCGAGGAAAAGCCAGGTGCGGCGGGAGAGGGTGTGGCCCGACCAGGCGTGGCGGGTGAAGAGCGCGATCATCCAGGTGAAGACAAGAACGACCGTCGTGCGGACGGCGGTGGCGAGATTTGAGTCGACGCCTTCCACTCCGACTTTGGCGAGGACGGCGGTCGCGCCGGCGAAGATCGCGGAGAGCAATGACCAGACGAACCAGTGATTCATCCGTCGCTTATAGCGCCGCTGGGGAATCGAGTCCGAGAAACAAATGTGGGAGGGGCTTGAGCGCGCCCGATCAGAGAACGCCTCGCGGAGATGAGACGGCAAGACTGCAAGGTTCGATTCGGGGATCGCGGCACAGAGGCCCCTCTCACGTTTCTAGAATAATCCCGTCCGCAGCATGACGAGAGTGCAGCCTTCCACGACCTCGATCCCGGCTCCGCTCGCGGCGGCGGCGAGCTCTTCATTCTCCGCGCCGGGATTCATGATGATCCGTTGCGGGTTGGCGGCGACGATCTCGTCGATCAATGCCGTCGAACGGGCGGGACCAACGTAGAGGGTGATGGTGTGGATCGGTTGATCGATTTCCGCCAGCCGCTGATAGCAGGTGAGCCCTTCGGTTTCGGCGAAGCCGGGATTGACGGGGATCGGCCGATAATCGAACCGCCCGAGGAGCCGGATCGCCTGGTTGGAATAGCGCTCGGGCTTGGGGGAGGCGCCGAGGACGGCGACGTTTCGTTTCTCTGCAGGAATGATGGCCATCTGAATGTCTTATCGGATGCGATAACATAATCAGCCGGAGTCATCGCGCCTCGGCTACCTCATTGACAGGCAAAGCCTGCTCGTTAGTATCCGGCACTTATGAGATTTCCTCTCGCGCTCACCTCGAAGATCGCCGCCTACATCGTCGGCCACAAGCTTCGTGGAACGGAGAAATTTGCCACCGTGCTCCAGCTCGAGCCGTTGCATACCTGCAATCTGACCTGTACCGGTTGCGGCCGCATCCGCGAATATTCGACCAACCTGAAAGACCTCCTCCCGCTCGAGGATTGCCTCTCGGCGGCCAAGGAATGCAACGCTCCGATGGTTTCGATTTGCGGCGGCGAGCCGCTGATTTACCCGCAGATCGAAGCGCTCGTCCAGGGCATCCTCGACCAGAAGCGGATCGTCTACATCTGCACCAACGCCATGTTCATGCGCAAAAAAATGCGCGAATGGCTGGCCGCGGAATATCCGAAACGCCCGACTTTTGTTGAGGAAAGCATCACCGCCCTGATGACGGCGGGATTGGTGACGGAGAAAGACGCGACCGCGATCCAGGCCGGGCCAAAAGATCCGGCCAAGCCGACGATCGGCCCGAGCAAATGGATGTATTGGAACGTCCATCTCGATGGACTCGAGCGGACGCACGATCTGATCGTGGAGCGCGAGGGCGTCTTTCGCGAATGCATTTTCGCGATCAAGATGGCGAAAATCCTCGGCTATCAGGTCGCGACCAACACCACCATCTACAAGGAGACCAACATGGATGAAGTCGAGCAGATGCTCGATTTCCTGAGCGATCTCGGAGTCGACGGCCACACCATCACGCCCGGTTACGAATATGACGCGGCCAAGAAAGACATGATTTCGCGGCTCAATCTTCAGCCGGAAGATTTCTTCCTCACCCGCGGCCTGACGGTGCAGAAATTCAGCCGGATGGAGGAGTGGATGAACCGTTACACCTTCTTCGGGACGCCGGTTTATTTCGAATTTCTCGCCGGCAAGCGCGACCTGACCTGCTCGGCCTGGGCGATCCCGACCCGCAACATTCGCGGCTGGAAAGCGCCCTGCTATTTCATGACCGACACGATCAGCTCGAAAGGCCACTACGATTCCTATGCCGAGCTGCTCGAGCACGTCGACTGGAGCAAGTACGGCGTGGTCGACGGAGTGGCGAAAGATCCGCGCTGTGAGAATTGCATGACCCATTGCGGCTACGAGCCGACCGCCAGCCTCGGGCTCCAGGCGAAGCCGGGCGATACCTGGAAGACGATCAGATTCAATTTCGGCGCCCGTCCCAAACCCACCGGCAAGGGCAACGAGATCGAGGTCTACAACGGCGTCACCTCCGGCAACGGTCATCTCACGGGGAAAAAGGCGGAGCCGGCCGCGCGGGCGTCGTGAGCGCCAGCCATGGGTAATCCCTCGGCCAATATCATTGCGCTGCCCCGGGTCGCGAAAGAGACGGGCCCGCGCTTAACGACTAACGAGGAACTCTCCAGCGCGATCCGGCTCGGTCAGCAGAATCTTCTCCGCCAGCAAAAGCCCGACGGCCACTGGGTCGGCGAGCTGATGGTCGATAGCACGCTCTGCTCCGACTACGTGCTCTTCATGCACTGGGTCGGCGAGGTCGACGAGCAGTTGCAACGCCGTTGCGTCAGGCACATCCGCAAGCGCCAGCTTCCCGATGGCGGCTGGAATATTTACTACGGCGGCCCGAGCGAGATCAACGCCTGCGTCAAAGCCTACTTCGCGCTCAAGCTCGCCGGGCACAGCCCCGACGCGCCCTTTATGCAGGAAGCGCGGGCCAACATTCTGCGGCTCGGCGGCATCCCGCGGATGAACACCTACAGCAAGCTCTACCTGGCATTGTTAGGCCAATTCCCCTGGAAATATCTGCCCGCCATCCCGGTCGAGATGGTCCTTCTTCCGAGCTGGTGCTTCTTTCACATCTACAAAATGTCCTCCTGGAGTCGGGCGATGCTCATCCCGCTCGCGATCATCAATCATCTCAAGCCGACCCGTGAACTCTCTTCGGAGAAGCAACTGCACGAGCTTTATCCAGTTGGGACGGAGGGGAACGATTTCACTCTCCCGCGCGATCAGCGCCTGCTGACCTGGCGCAACTTTTTCCTTCGCGCCGACCGTGCCCTCAAGCTGCTCGAGCCGATGCATAGCCGCGCCCTGCGCCAGCGCGCGCTCGAAGAAGCGGAGCGCTGGATGGTCGAGCGAATCGGGGAGGGGAGCGACGGACTCGCGGCGGTTTTCCCGGCGATGCTCAACTCCATCATCGCGCTGCGGACGCTCGATTACCCGAAGGACCATCCGCTTTACAAAAAAGCGCTGAATGATTTTGCCGGCCTCTTCGTTGACGACCCGGAGGACTTCCGCATCCAGCCCTGTCTTTCGCCCGTCTGGGACACGGCGATCAACATCATCGCCCTCGCCGAATCCGGCTTCCCGGCCCAGCACCCCGCTCTGCAACGTGCCGCGCAGTGGCTCACGCACAAGGAAGTGCGGGTGCGCTGCGATTGGACGGAGAACAATCCGCATTCGGAAGGGAGCGGCTGGGCTTTCGAGTACAACAACGTTTTTTATCCCGACACCGACGACACCGCGATGGTCCTGATGGCGCTGCGACTGGTCCGGCCTAACGAGCAGGCGGAGCTGGCGAAGATGTTTGAGCGAGCTCTCGCCTGGCAGCTGAGCTTTCAATGCCGCGATGGCGGCTGGGCCGCCTTCGACCGGGATGTGACCCGCCGCTGGCTGGAGGACATGCCGTTCGCCGATCATAACGCGATCCTCGATCCGACCTGCAGCGACCTGACCGCGCGCACCCTGGAATTGTTAGGCTACATCGGTTTCAATCCCGGCCGGCCGCTGGTGCGGAAGGCGGTCCGTTACCTGCGCGAGACGCAGGAGGATGATGGCTCCTGGTATGGCCGCTGGGGCGTGAACTACATTTACGGCACCTGGCAGGTCCTGCGCGGGCTGCGTGCGATCGGCGAGAACATGGATCAAAGTTGGGTCCTGCGCGGGCGCGACTGGCTCGAGAGTTGCCAGAACGACGACGGCGGCTGGGGCGAAACGTGCGCTTCCTACGAGAACCCCGATCTGAAAGGCAAAGGTGCGAGCACCGCTTCCCAGACGGCCTGGGCGTTGATGGGCCTGTGCGCCTGCGGCGATCTCGATCGCCCGAGCGTGCAGAACGGTCTGCGTTACCTGATCGAGAACCAGCGCGAAGATGGCGCCTGGGATGAGCTCGAGATCACCGGCACGGGGTTCCCGCGGGTTTTTTATCTGAAGTACGACATGTACCGGCAGAATTTTCCGCTCCTCGCGCTCGCCACCTACGTCAATTACCGCAGCGGCATCGGCCACTATCAGAGCTTCTATCGCTGGGTCGGGACGTAGCTGCTATTCCTTCGCGATTTTGCCGCCCCAGGAGAGAATCTTCGCCTTCGTCCCAGCCGCTTCCGCTTCCTTGATCTCGCCGTTGCGATTGTAGAATAACGAGAGACTCGTCCAGCCGATCTGGTCGTTAGGCTTGAGCGCGACCGTTTTCTTGCCCGCCTCAATCGCTTCCGGAAAACGCCCGAGCTTCATCAACGCCATCCCGAGCGCGTGCCAGCCGTCGAAGAATTGCGGGTCGAGCTCGACGCAGCGCCGGTACTTTTCCACCGCGCTCTCCAACTCACCGATCGCGAGGTCGCCGTTGGCGTCGTCAAAAATCTCCTCGACCGATTCCATCCTGATCCCCGCGCGGAGGCGGTCAATCGTTAGCCTGGCGCGGTCTGCGCTTTTTTCTCTTCCACCCCGGCGGCATGTCGCCGCTCGCGCAGCCATTCGTAGAAAACGATCTGGCCCTTGTTCGTCAGGATGCGGTCCTCGATCTCGTGGCGCGATTTCTCAAATTCCGCCGGTCCGAGGGTCTCGCGCTTCTCGAGCACGACAATTAATCCACCTTGTGGCGTGCCGACGAAATCGCTCACTTCGCCGGGCTCGAGTTTGCTCGCCGCCTGCTTGATGAACTGCATGTCGGGCGCTTCATCCTTTTTCGCCGGCGGCGTGGGCGGGGCGCCCGGCGGGTTATCGGCCATCGCAAATGGTGGCAGCTTCTCCGCCTTCACCCCCGCTGCCTGGGCGACTTCCTCGACTGATTTTCCGCCCGGCAAATTTTCGCGCAGCTTTTGCGCGATCTCGGTCGCTTTCGCGCCCAGGAGTTGCCGCACGCTTTGCGTCTTGAGCGCGTCGACGATTTTCGGGCGCGCTTCCTCGAGGGTGAGTTGGTGGGAAGGGTCGATCTTGACCAGATGCTCGATGACAAAACCGTCCTGGGTTTGAATCGCGTCGCCGTTAGGCGTGTCTTTCGTTAGGCTGAAGGCGCTCTGGACGAGCGCGGGCGTGCCGGCGAGAAGCGGGTCGGGGGATTGCTGCGAGAATTCTCCGGTTTCCTTGGGCGCGATCTGGAATTTCGCCGCCACCTGATCGAAATCCGCTCCCTTCGCCTGGAGCGCGTCGGTGAAATCGTTCGCCTTGTCCGCCAGTTTTTGCAGGACGTCGATCCGCGCTTTGCCGGTCAGTTTCTTCTCCGCGCCGCTCAGGGCGAACTGGACCAGCTTCACTTTCCGTTGCTCGTCGCTCTTCAGTTGCTCCTTGTGGCTCGCGTAGTATTTCGAGATGTCGTCGTCGCTCGTCGCCACGTCTTTGTTGAAGTCCTCGAATTTGAAACGCACGACCGCGACATCCATCTTCGCGTAGGCTTCTTCGAAATCCTTTCGCATTTCCGACTCCGGCATCGTCACGCCCGCATTCAAAATTTTCTGCACCCGCTCGAGCCGGATTTGATCCGCCGCCAGCTCTTCGATTTGCGCCTCGCTGAATCCCATCGAGCCGAGGATGTGATCGGCAAACTGGCTGTAAGCCGCGAGATCGAAACCTTTCTCGCCGTTAAAAGCCGGCAGCGACTTCACCTGCGTAGCGATCTCCGGAGTGGTCGGCTTGATCCCGAGCTTCTCCGCTTCGTGGCGCAGCACCATCAGGTTCCAGGAAAAATTCTCATAAGCTTCGGTCTCGTTCTGCGCTCCGATCGTCAGAGTCTGCGCGAGGTTGCGCATCCCGAGTTGGCTGGCGAGGCGGAGGAGGCGCGAGTTCCGTTGGAATTCGACCTGCGAGATGCTGCGGTCGTAGATCCGCCCGACGACGCCGTTGTTCATCTGCGCGAAGTCGGTCCGGTTCCAATACCAGGAGAAGGAAATACAAACCAGGATCGTGATGAGAATCATCAGGACCTTGTGGTGTTTGCGCATGACGGTGATCATAATTTTTGAAGCGGATTGAGAGAGGCGGAACTTAGGGTTTCGCTCCCGGCCGGCAACTGATTTCTACGGTGCCGGCCGTTCGCGGTGAATGAAATCGTCGACCTCCTCGACGTAGGTATGGAAGGGATCGCCCATCACGAGAAAGTCGTGACTCTCGCAGGCGATCGAATCCCAGTTGATGACGTAGGGGCGTTTTTCCTTGCGAAAAGAGGCGACCGCGAGAGCCCGGCCACTCGCCCGGGTGTCGGTCGGTGGCGTCAAGGTGACATCCTTTTGCCGCACGAGATTATTCCATTCGCCGATCCGCTTCGCCGGCTGGAGCCCGAAGAAAAGCCCGCGGGCGGGCGAGATGTTGTGATACTCGAGGTCGAGGCTCTGCAGCCAGGGATCGCTCCAGGAAATCTTTTCCGCCTCGATGAAAGTATCGAAGAGCCATTTTTTGCTGATCCAATCGACGCCGCCGATCAGCGCCTCGGGTTTGTGAGGCAAAGCGTCCAGGGTGTAGCTCCAGCTTTCGAGCAGCCAGTCGGTTTCCTCGTCTTTCCCGCCGAGATGCCGGGTGGCGAGGGCGTGTAATTGCCATTGCACATCGAGGGCGCCGATCGTTTTTCCGCTTTCCAATTCCACGATCCAGCGCCGGGTCGGATCGCGCGAGACCTCGCGTGTCGCCTGGACGGCGTCGAGCAACGTCAGATCGTTAGGCAAAAGACCTTGCTCGAGCAGAGTCAGAATGCAGGCCGTCGTCCCGATCTTGAGCGCGTTGGCGAAGGGGCTCATGTTCGAGTCGCCGATCAGAAGATGAAGCCGGCGATATTTCCGATAATCAGCCAGCGGTTCATCGCGCGCATTGATGATCGCGCGGTTAAACTGGACCCACTGGTAAATGTCGTTCACGATGTGATCGGCCCGCTGGCTGAGCTGGAAGTCGATCGTCTCTTCCGTCGCCGGCACTTCGAAGTCGAAGGCGAGGGGATTGGCCTGCCCGACCCGGCCGGCGCCGGTAAAAATCTGCCGGGTGGCGAGGAAAGCGAGGAGCGCGCCGAGGGCCGCGGGGGTGAACTGCGCTTCGCGCCGCATCAGGTAATTTTCGTGGCAGCCGAAGGTCGCGCCGGTGTGATGATCGATGTTGTTCTTGACGAACGAAACCGTCTCGCTTGCGCCTAACGAGTCGATTCCGGACTGCAACAATTGATCGCCGGCCAGGTCGTAGGCCACGACGTCGCGCAATTGCCGGCACTCGGGCGAGGCGTATTCGATGTGACCCATGTCGAGATAAACGCGCCCGCCGTTGAGGAGAAAACCGCCGTTCCCCGGCGGCTCTTCGTAATCGCGATAATGCAAATCGATCGCGCCCGCCCGCATCTTGCGGAAGAGATGATTCTTCACCCGCACCGGCCAGGCGTCGCCGTTCGGATGCGCCGCCTCCGCGCTCACGAGGCAGCCGTATTCCGTTTCGATCCCTGCGACCCGATCCATCCTTTCTCGATCATCCGACAGCCGCGCGCCGTGGACAAGAGACAATCCGGAGCGCAACTTCCACGGATGAGCACGAAATCATTTCCCGCGCGCAGCCCGTCCGAAAAAGTTGGCGGTCTGGTTTATTTCGGCCGGATGCTGGACAAGATCGGCGCGCATGTCCGGGGCGAATTGCCGCCGGAGTACGTCGAGAAACTAGGGGGCGGTTTCGACGGCCGCTGCGTCCGGTTTCTCGGGCTCGATTACGCCGATGTTGTCGCGCGCGTCAAAGCCGGCGGGAGCGACGAAGAGATCTGGCAATGGGCGCGTGAAGTCGGACGCGGGCGCAGCCTGACGGAAGAGGATATTTCGAACTGGAACGAGTTCATGCGGAAGTGCGGCTGGAACGACGAAGTCACGCCGACGCTGGAATGGCGCAAGGAGCAGAGCGGGATGAAAGATCGCGCCGATATCGCGACGATGTTCCAGTTCATCGACACCGACGAACAGCGCCTCTAAAGCCTTGAGTGGTCGTCGCCCTGTGGATCGCGTGCGAGTGAGCTTTCGATCAAGTTAGTCTCCTGCGTTTCGCACAATGAAGCGGCTAGAGCGCGAAATCAGCGGACCATTTCGCCGATCTTGTTCGGTGGCGGGGGCGGCTTTTGCCGATAATCGATTACCTTCCAGACCGCCCAGACCAGGATCAGGACCAGAACGAGCGAGACAACTAATCGCATCCGCGATGGCGGCGCTGCGTTGCCCTCGGCCATCAACCTACTCCGAGAGTGTGTCGATCCGTTCCGCGAGGCTGAAATCGAGCTCGGTTAGGCCGCCTTTGCTGTGGGTGGAAAGAATCAGCCGCACCTTGTTGAAGCGAATGTCGATGTCGGGATGATGCTCTTCGTCCTCCGCCACTTCGGCGACGCTGTTGACGAAATCGATCGCCTCCGAGAATTCGTCGAACTCGAAGGTCCGCTCGATGTGCTTCTTCTCGAGCTCCCATTCCGGAATTTTCTTCAGGCGAATCTTCAGCTCGTCCCCTTTGATTAGCTCGGCCATGACGGCAACACGAGTAGCATCCCATATTGCTTTTGCAACGGGGAATCCAAGCGCTTTTTTCGCCCGGTCGGAGGAGAATGTTTTAGCACTCAAAGGCCGAGGATTTTGCGCAGATTTTTTGCCGAATCGAAAATCTCCAGGGCGCATGCGCGGGATTGATTTGAGAGACGTTTCCAATCCCGCAAAATCTTCCGCGCCGCCTCCGCCGCCTCACTCGCGTCGTTAACGAAAAGCATCCCGCTCTCCGCCGGCAGGTATCGCGTCGCACCGGTATCCTCCGTCATGACGGGACGACCGAGGGCGAGGAAAGCGGCTGCGCGATCGCTCAGCCAGCCGGTTCGCCAGCTCACATCGACGCCTTTGATGGCGGTGAATTCCGCCGTCGCCGAGGCGAGGTAATGGCGATATTTCGCCGGCGTTCGCGCGACCTTGTGCGGATCGGGCAATCGCCAGCCGAGATTCCTCAACCGTTCCCGCTCCGGATCGTCGTCCGCGATGTTCATCGCCAATTCCCAGCTCGCTTCCGGCAGGCGCGAGGGAAGATCGAGATAGGGCGCGAAGGCATGCTTCTTCGAGAGATCGGGAAATTCGCCATTCACCTCCACGCTCCCGCCCCAATACCATTGCCCGATGGTGGTGAACTTCGACTGGCGCGGACCCGGACGCGGCTGGAGCAATTCGATGTCGGCCAGGGGGTAGAATGTCCGCCAGGCGAGGGGCGATTTCGGGAGCTGACAATCTTCCGCGCGAAGGTTGAGCCCGATCGTCCAGAACTCGTGATGCGAACCCTGACCCATCTCGAGTTTCGTCATCCAATAAAAAATCTCGCTCGGATCGAGATCGCAAAAGATCCGCCGCTCGAACTCGAGCAGGAACGGCGGATGGAGCGAGTAGGCGAGATTGAGGAGGACGTTAGGCCCGGCCAGGCGCTCGCGCAGCGCAGCCTTGGAAAGCCCGATGCAGCGCAGCGCGTCGAGATCGTGCGCCTCGTTAGGCGGATCCTGGGAGAGGAGACAATAGCGGCCGGCGAGCCCATGGGTGCGCAGTTGCCGCTGGAAATTTTCGATGCAGGCGGAGTCATGCGCCCTGTCATTCGTCGCCGGCAGCAGCTCGAGCCAGATAGCGTCCAGCCCGAGCCGGCGCAGACCGAGCATCCATTGCAGCGGGACGGAAAAGTTGCCGCCGCCTTCGCGATATTTCGCGGCGAATCCGCAGCCGAGGAAAATCGTCACGAATCGAAATCGCCCCTAACGAGCGGCCCGCTCCTGCCGGTCCCGGACGCAGCGGAAGCCGGCATGATTCGTCGCCGTCCTCACCTCCCCGCTGCCCCGCGTCCCGACGATGTAGCGCGAGCAATATTGATCGCTGCAAAGAAAAGACCCGCCGCGCTGGACTCGCTTGCGCTCCGCCGGATCGGCCGGGTCGAAGGACGTCTCCGGGCCTTTCGGGTTCGTCGTTAGGCCACCGGCCTCCGCGAGGGTCGCGTAATAGTCGGCCCGATACCAGTCGCTGCACCATTGCCAGACGTTCCCCGCCACGTCGTAGAGTCCGTATCCGTTAGGCGGGAATTGCGCGACCGGCGCGATCCCGGCGAAGCCGTCGCTCCCGTCGTCGTGCACCGGGAATTTTCCCTGAAAGGTATTCGCCATCCACTTTCCGTTAGGCCGAAACTCATCGCCCCAGCTGTAGGTCTTACCCTTCAAACCGCCGCGGGCCGCAAACTCGAATTCCGCTTCCGTCGGCAGACGTTTCCCGGCCCACTTCGCGTAGGCTTCCGCATCCGGATACGCCACCTGCACCACGGGATAATTCCCCTTCCCCTTCAGGCCGCTCGCCGGTCCGCTCGGGTGCCGCCAGTCAGCCCCTTTCACGTAGCTCCACCAGCGGGTGAAATTTTGCAGCGGCACTTCGTGCTCCGGCGGAGTGAAAACCACCGACCCGGCGACCAGATTCTCCGCCGGCGCGTCCGGAAATTCCTCCTTCGTCGGCGCGCGCTCCGCGACCGTCACGTAGCCGGTCGCGGCGACAAATGTCGTAAACTGCGCATTCGTCACCGCCGTCTTGTCCATCCAAAAACCGTCGATCCGCACGCGGTGAATCGGCACGGCGTCGTTCGATCCCATCGGCATTTCCTTCTCGCCCTGCCCGGTCATAACCACGCCCATCTGAAATTCGCCGCCGGGCACCCAAACCATCCCCGATGATCCCTTCGGCGGCACGCCGGCGGGGGCATTGCTCTCAGCGACGAAAATCAGCGCCAGCATTGCAAGAAAAAATCTGAGGTAGAAAGACATGCGTTTTCTTCAGTTCGGGGCCGCGCCCGGAGCGGCGAGAAGAGCAGCTTCTCGCAGTTTGACCTTCCCGTCAGCCTCTCTTAATTAGCCTCCCTCGCGCCCGTAGCTCAACTGGATAGAGCATCTGACTACGGATCAGAAGGTTTGAGGTTCGAATCCTCACGGGCGCGCTCCTAGATGAGCTGTTTGCTTCGGACGCTGCTTCCGATCCGGATTGCTGCTCCGCCACTTCTTAGCCATTTTCAAGCACCGGTGTCGCAGAGGGAGCGAGCGGGGGAGAGGGTCGGCGATCCTGAACTGCGGGATTCTGCAAATTCCATTCAGGCGAGGAAAAAGTTTTCGCAAAGGACGCGTCCGGGACGCGAAATGCCCAGGTGCCGTAGGGGGCATCTACTGATTTTTGCAGATTAGGTACTAGCAAAAGACGCGCCCTCTGAGGTCTTCGCGTGAAGGTGGGCGAGGTCGGTGGTAGCGGGGTAGGGAATCGAGCGGTGCCGAAATCCAGTCCCTGAAGGCGTCCTCCTGACGTTGGAATTTTCCAGTCTCGGATTGTTTGGCGGCGAATTGCGGTTCGATCATGAGGGCTTCCAGCCGCGCTCGGCGGAGCCCGCGAATCGACGCAGGGAAAGGAAATCGATCTGGTGCCGGGAATCGTTCTCCAGCGCAAGATCCCCGCAGATTTCGCCGATGACAGGAGCGAACTTGAAGCCGTGGCCGGAGAATCCGCCACACAGGATGAGCCGGGGATGATCGGGATGGCGATCGACTATAAAGTGAGCGTCTGGACTTAACGAATACGGGCAAGGCTTGGCAGCGCGAAAGAGGGCGGCCGCGCCTGGCATCCATGCGTCCATCGCCCTAACGATCGGCGCGATATCACGTTCCTGGTCAACTGCGCGATCAATTTGGGCCGGGTCGCTGAAGGCGCCATGGGAATGGAACGCCGCCTTCACGCCGTCGCCGAAATCAGGAAAGCCGTAGAGGGGCGCGGGAAGTCCGGCGCGATCGAGCAGGAAAGGTGGAAAGCGGCCGGCGGCGTACTCGTTAGTCGCGGGAGTGAACCAGGCTTGAACGTTGCGCTGGACTCGGATCGGAACGCCCAGCGAAGCGAGCGTCTCCTGCAACCAC
>DASXDC010000020.1:0-25760 GCA_036490855.1 Chthoniobacterales bacterium | reverse complement strand
GATGCTCGACCCTAACGAATTCCTGAGCGACTACGGTGTGCGCTCGATGAGCAAATTTCACGAGAAGAACCCCTACATGATCGAGGTCCGCGGCGAGCAGAAGGTGGTCGGCTACGAACCGGCGGAATCGCAGACCGGGATCTTCGGCGGTAACTCGAACTGGCGTGGTCCAGTTTGGTTTCCGATCAATTATTTATTGATCGAGTCGCTCCAGAAATTTCATCATTATTACGGGGATGATTTTCGGGTGGAATGCCCGAGCGGTTCCGGGAACTTCGCGAGCTTAAGCGAGATCGCGGACGAACTTTCCAATCGGCTGATCAGGCTTTTCCTGCGTGACGAACGGGGCGAGCGGCCTTTTGCGCGAAGCTGTAGCGGTTCGTTAGGCACGGCGGCCGATCGCGATCGCTACCTGTTCTTTGAATATTTCGATGGTGATAGCGGAGGGGGGCTCGGGGCGAGTCACCAGACCGGCTGGACTGGCCTGGTGGCGAAGCTGATTCAACAACAGGGGAGGCGCGGCACACTCGCGCAACGGGACGAGTTAACCGACCTTTAATTTGCCTAACGAATGACTGAACCGGACCCGAGGCGCACAATCGCCGACTTGAAGGCTCTGCGGAGCCTGACCGGCGACGAGAACGGAGCCCAGCGAGTAGCCTTCACTCCGGCGTGGGCGAGGGCGCGCAGATGGCTGGAAGAAAAGGCGCGCGCCGCCGGGGCTGAAACGGAACGCGATGAAGCGGGCAATCTTTGGATGACGTTGCGCGGCGAGTCGAATCGCGCGCTTCTGATCGGCGGCCACATCGACTCCGTGCCTAACGGCGGCTGGCTCGACGGCTCGCTGAACACGCTCGCCGGCCTGGAAATTTTGCGTCGCGTCCGATTTGAGCACCCAGACCGGCCGCCGGTGACCGTGCGGCTGGTCGATTGGGCCGATGAAGAAGGTGCGCGTTTTGGCAAGAGCCTCTTTGGTTCCTCGGCCTGCTCGGGCAATCTCGAGATGGCGGAGGCGCGTGGCCTAACGGACAAGGACGGAATCTCGTTGCCGGAAGCGTTGCGCGAGCAGGGGATCGAGTTCGAGAAGGTCAAAGATTCACATCGCCAACTCGCGAATGCGGCCGCCTACATCGAACTGCACATCGAGCAGGGACCGGTCCTGCTCGATCTTGAGCTGCCGTTAGGGGCGGTTCTGGGAACCTTCGGCGTCGAGCGCCATGCGATCACCTTTCATGGACAGGCGGCGCATTCCGGAAGCACTCCGATGGACCGGCGGAAAGATGCCTTTCTCGCGGCGGCAAAGATGAGCCCGGAGACTTATCGCAGCACTGACCGGCACGGCGGCGTCTCTACGATAGGTTCCTGCCTGACGAAACCGGGAATCGTGACGAGCGTGGTCGAGGAATGCCGAATCACCCTCGACCAGCGGAATCTCGATCGTGCGGCGCTGGCGGTGATGCTGCGCCAGGCGCGGGAAGCGAGTGAACGCTTCGCGCTGGAAGGGAACGTGACGGTCGATTGGGAGCGGCTCTGGCAAATCGAACCGATGCCTTTTAACGAGGAGCTAATCGGATTCTGCGATGACGCGATTCGCGAGACTTGCGGGAAGTCGCATCGGCTTGCCTCTGGACCGCTGCACGACGCCGCCGAAGTGGCGCGCGCGGGGGTGCCGACGGTGATGATGTTTGTGCAGAGCTTGCACGGGATCAGTCACAACAAGATCGAGGACACAAAGGAGGAGCATCTCGCGCTGGCCGTGCAGGCCTTCGATGCGCTTGCGAAGAAGGTGACGGCGTGGATTGCAGCACGATGACGAAAGAGAATTAACCGCAGAGGACGCAGAGGTTCGGATAAACCGACGCAGAAATCTCTGCCAAACCTTTTTAAATCCTCTGCGCTCTCGGCGGTTAAATATCCGCTCGTTAGGCGAAAATCAGCGTGCCCCGACTGGTTCCGGTTGCGGGAGCTCAGCCGGCCCGTGTTTTTCCAGATCCGCTTCGTGATGGCTGTGAGCGCTGCGCAGGAACGGCACCCGGTCGAGCACACTTTCCTGGAACCATTCCAGTGCCAGGTAGATCACCGGCGTGATGTAGAGCGTGATCAATTGCGAAACAACCAACCCGCCGACAATGACCAACCCGAGCGGCCGCCGCGAAGAACCTTCCGCGCCGAACCCGAGCGCAATCGGTAACGCGCCCATTAACGCCGCCAGCGTCGTCATGATGATCGGCCGGAAACGTTCGATGCTCGCTTCGTGAATCGCAGCGCGCCGATCATAGCCCTCATCGAGCCGATGGAGAGCGAAGTCGACAATCATGATGCCGTTCTTTTTCACGATGCCCATGAGAAGGAAGAGGCCGATGACCGAGTAGAGCGAGAGGCTCGAATTAAAGAGCCAGAGCGTCATCAAGCCGCCCACGACCGCCGGGAAAAGCGTCGAGAGCACCGTGACCGGATGGACATAGCTCTCGTAGAGAATCCCGAGGATCACATACATGACGAAAATCGCCGCGATCACGAGCAAGGGCAGCGCAGAGAACAATTGCTGGAGCACGAGCCCTTCGCCTTGCAGTTCTCCTGTCACCGTTCCGGGCAAAATTTCCGCCGCCGTTTTGTCGATGTATTTCGTGACGTCGCCGAGCGCGGCATCCGGTTTGATATCGAAGCCGAAGGTGACGCTGGTGAATTGGTTGACATGATTGACCGACTGCAAACCTAACGTTTCCTTCGAGTCAGTTATGGCGCGGATCGGGATGAGCTTGTTCCCGCCGGCATCGGGCTTCACGTAAAGCCAACGAAAATCGCCCGGGCCCGAGCGCGCGGAATCCTGCGCTTCCACGATCACCTGGTATTGGTCGTCGGCCTGCTTGATCAGGTAAACGTAGTTCTGCGAATAAGCGGCGCGGAGCAGGCTCTCGATTTTCGAAGTGGAGACGCCATAGACGCTGGCCCGGTCGCGGTCGATCTGGATGTCGAGGTTCGGATTGTTGCGAAAAAGATCGGAGCGCGGCGGGCTGGCAAAGCCAGGGTAATCGCGCAGCTTCGCCTCGAGCTTGTCGGCCGCGGCGTAAACATCCTTCGGATTGATCCCGCTCAAGACATAAGTGTAGCGGCCAAAGGAGCTGCCGGTGCCGCCGACGTTGATTTGCAGGACGGGTTGTGGATTGAGCGTCGGGAAAATGCCCGGGATGCCGCTGCAGGCTTTGCGCAATTGCGCCGCGACGGTATCGATGTCGGGCCGTTGGCTTGCATCCTTCAAAAAGATGACGGTGAAAATTCCCGTGGCTTGGCCGGCGCGACCAGCCACGGTGAAATACTTGTCCACCGCGGGATTAGCCTTCAAAATCGGGTCGAGTTTATCCTGCAGTTCCTTCTGTTTGTCGGGTGACGCTCCTTCTTTAACAATGAAAAATCCGCGGATGGTCGCGCTGTCGCCCGTCGGCAGCAAAGTGAAAGGCAGGTGGGTGAAGAAGAACCAAACGCCGAGGCCGCAGGCGAGAACGATGGGAAGCGCGAGCCAACCACGATCGAGAAACTTGTCGAGCGTGCGCCCGTAAAAATCGCGAATCGGGAGGAAGAAGCGGTTCACGAAACGCTGCATCCAGCTTTCGCGATGACCTGCGCCGCGCTCCGCCAGGATGCGCGAACACATCAATGGCGTCAGAGTTAACGAGACCAAACCGGAGGCAAAAATCGCGACGATGATCGTGACCGCGAACTCGCGAAAGATCCGGCCTAACAATCCCGGCATGAAAGCGAGCGGGATGAAAACCGCCGCAAGCGAGAGCGTCATGGAGAGAATGGTGAAGGAAATTTCGCCCGCGCTGTTCAGGACGGCGCGATAGATCGACTCGCCGGCTTCCGCCCGCCTAACGACGTTCTCGAGAAAGACAATCGCGTCGTCGACGAGAAAGCCGATGGCGAGGGTGAGCGCCATGAGAGTGAGATTGTTAACCGAATAACCGAGCGCCCACATCGCCACGAAAGTGATAAGAAACGACATCGGCAACGCCACCATCGGGATGAGGGTGTCGCCGGCCCGGCCGAGGAAAACGAAGATGACGCCAATGACGAGAATGAAGGCGATGGCGAGCGTCCCCTGCACGTCGTGCAGCGAATCGACGATCGATTGCGAGCGATCGTGCACCGGGATGAGGTGAATCGAACCGGGTAACTCACGTTGCAATCCTGGCAAGAGATCGCGAACTGAGCGCGCGACGGCGACGGCGTTGGCGCCCGCCTGGCGCGAAACGGCAAACACGATAACGGAGGCCGGCGGGTTATAACCGCGTGCGAAAAAATGCCGCGAAGAACGCTCGTCGGAAACGCCGTCGATCACCTTCGCAACATCGCGCAAGTAAACGGGCGAGCCGTCCGTGCCCTGCTTGATGATGATGTTGCGATAGCCTTCCGCGGTTTCGACCTGGCCCTGCGGGCGCAGCGTGATCGACTTATTTGCGCCATCAAACTGGCCCGCGCCCGCGTAGGAAGTGCTATTGCGAATCGCTGTGCTCAGGTCGTCGAAAGTCATGTTCCGCGCCGTCAGCCTGCCTGGATCGACCTTGATCCGGATGGCGCTCTTGACGCCATAAACATTCACGTCTGAAACGCCGGGCAAGATGTTGATCCGCTGCTGCACTTCGGTCGTGGCATAACGATACAATTCGCCGCTGCTCAGCGTCGCACTCGTTAGGGCAATGTAGATGACCGGCTGGTCGTTCGGGTTGCTTTTGGTGAAAGTGGGCGGGCTTGGGAGGTCGTTAGGCAATTGCCCGCTCGCGGCTTGGATGGCGGATTGCACATCGGTCGCGGCGGCATCGATGCTTTTGGAGAGATTGAACTGCAAGGTGATCGACGTGCTGCCCTGTGTGCTCGTGCTCGTGGTGAGGTCGAGTCCGGGGATCTGGGTGAATTGTTTTTCGAGAGGAGTCGCGACCGTGTTCGCCATCGTCTCCGGGTTCGCGCCGGGATAGGAGGCTTGCACCCGGATGACCGGATAATCGACCGCAGGCAGGTCGTTCACCGCCAGCAGCTGATAGGTCAGAATGCCGAAGACGATGATCGATGCCGTCAGCAACATCGTCATGACCGGCCGCTGGATGAAAGGCCGGGAAAGACCGGAGGAAAATTGCGTCAGCTTTTGCGCCGGCGTGCTCTTTGCCTTCTCCGCAGCACGGTCGGCCGGCATGCCGCGGTGAGCGCCGTTGCCCTGGCCATTCCCGTCGCCGCCGCCGTTCCAGCCGTTATCCGTCGAGCTAGCCATTGGTCGGGATTCCTAACCGTTTCCTCCATCGCCGTTAGGGGAAGCTTGTTCGTTAGGCGCAGTCTTCTCGGTTTCTTTCACCGCTACTTTTTCGCCGGGCGCCAGTTGCAACTGACCGAGGGTGACGACGTTTTCATCCGGCTGGACTCCTTTCGTGATGACGGTGAGATCGTTGTCCTGTTTCTGCCCGGGCGTGACCTGCCGCAAATCGAGAGTGGAATCCTTCTTCACCACGAAAACGTAGGGGCCGTGCTCGCCGATCTGGATGGCACCGTTCGGCACTAGCCTGGCATTTTTCAAGATGTCGAGAATCAAACGCACATGCACGAACTGCGACGGCCAAAGCTGATGTTTGGGATTCGGCGTGGTGGCGCGCGCCTGCACCGTGCCCGTCCCGGCTTGGACGGTATTAGCGATGAAGTAAAGGCGACCTTCCTGCGCGGCAAAACCGTCGTTCTCCGCGTCAGTCAGCACTTTGAGGTTCGGGCCGCTGAGATATTTCCTAACCAGCGGCAGGTCCGGCTCCGCCACCGTGAAGTCGGTGTAGATCGGATCGAGGTTGTCGATTTGCACGAGGACGGCTCCGCCGCTCCCGGCACTCACGGTGTTGCCGACATCGATCTGGCGCAGACCGGCGCGGCCGTCGATTGGCGACGTGATGGTGCAGTAGTCGAGGTTGACCTGCGCGGCCGCCACCGCCGCCGAAGTACGCATCGCGTTTGCTCTTGCCGTGTCGAGATCCTGCGACGCGGTCACGCCCTTGGCTTTCAATTCCTCCTGCCGTTTGAGGTTTGCCTGCGCCAGCATGTCGTCGGCTTTCGCCGCATCGAGCGCCGCCTGGTAGGGCCGCTTATCGATGATGAAAAGGACCTGACCTTTCTTGATATCGGCACCGTCCTTGAAATTGCGCGAGACGATCTGGCCGCTGACCTGCGCCTGCACCTGGACGCTTTCATTCGCGGCGCAGGTTCCGATTTCGTCGAGATAAAGTGGCACATCTTTCGTCAGCACTTTTGCGACCGAAACCGGGCGCGGCGGCGGCGGAGGAGGCGCTTTCTTGCCATTGCCGAAGAAACGGTAAAGAAGAAAGGCCGCAACCAAAATGGCGATCACCCCAATGAGGTAAGTTCCTTTGCGTCCGACCCGGCGATCGAGGTCACCGACGGCTTCGCGCGCGGCGAGATTGGCTTTTTGGGCTGAGATCATTTGGTCGCCTTGCGTGTTTTCTTCTCCGAGGAACCATTCTTACCGGTTGCGCCGTGCGCGGAAACTTCGACAGCCTTGCGCTGGATTTCGCTCAAGACCTGCATGCAAGTCTGCAAGTCGCGCGGCCGGACCGTCTCCACTAGTTCGTGGCGAAGGCTCCGCGCGGTTTGCTCGATCCGTTGCAGAATGGCGCTCGATTTTCGTTCCAGATGGACTGTTTTACAGCGGCGATCGTGCCGTGCATTTTCGCGTTTGATCCAGCCGCCGTTCTCCATCGTGGTCAGGGAACGGGCAAGGGTGGGTTCTTCGATTCCGAGACGTTCGGCCAGATCGCGTTGGGTGAGGTGGCCACGGGCCAGCATCGCAATCGTCCGCCATTTGGCCTGGCTGAGGCCGAGGGGGCGGAGGCGTTGGTCGAGCTTATGCCGCCAGATGCGGGCGGTCTGGTGAATGAGCTGGCCAACCTTCTCGGGATCGATTGCTTCCATCGTTAGCATGCTAACGAATTCAGTTTCGGCGTGGTGTCAATCCAGGCGGCGTTCACTCGCTCGGGGTGAGGTTTCGCAAAAGATGCAGGGTCGACGGAGACTCCGCAAACCAACGGGCTGGCAGCCCGTGCTCCCCGGAAAACGGCTGCCGTCGTCAGTGGCCTAACGACGGCGCAGCCACTCGAAGAAGGACCACTCGATGGCTGCGGTAGTCCTTGATCCGGAGAATTGGCTGCGCTTGTTGCGGCGCCCATTTTGCGGAGCGCTCCGCCGGTTTTTCGTTGTCTGGCTGGACAAGAAGATAGCGCGCGCTCCGCGGGAGGTCTTCTATTCGATCGGCGTAGATAATATGTCGCTGCAGATAAAACAGATACGGCTGATAATCGGGATCGACCGCATAAAGGGTTTCGTTAGGCGGAATCGCTGTATCCAGCTCGGCGGCGATGGGGCGAATTTTTTCCCGGCGCTTCAGAAACGGAATGAGTGCGAGCGAGTAAATGAGCATCGCGACTGTTACCGCCGCGACCGTCCAGGTAAATGTTTTGCGCAACGCCTTTGGCCAGATGAGGGCGTGCTCGCGAATAAAAATGGCGAGCAGCCAGATGGCAGGCGCGAGCAGCGGCATGTTGTAACGCGGCAGTGCTCCGGGCATCAGACTAACGATCAGAAAAGGAAGAGCGATGCCTAACGACAAAGCGCGGCAGAATCTTCGTGTCTCCGTTTCCTCGAGCAAACGGAAACGGGCGAAAGGCAGGAGCGCCGCCCACGGGAGGAGATAGGCGAGACCGCGCGGAATGTTGAGCAACCAGTTGGCGAACTTGAAGTCTTCGCCGCTCATTCGTCCGGAGAATTGCCGCGACCAAACGTTCGCGACGTGACCGGCCTGCACGGTCTCGAGAGAAGGAATCGCCCAGGCGGCGAAAATGCTTAGCATAAGGACGAGGCCGAGGAGATGCGGCCAGCTCCACAACCGTCTAAGCTCTCGCGCCTGCCAGAGAACCGCGACCACGACCGCGTAGAAAAAGAGCAAATGCAGCGGCCCTTTCGCGAGCAAACCGAGCCCGAGAAAAATCCACGGAACGGTCCAGGCGATCCAACGGAGGCGCGGTTCTCTCCACCAGCTCAGCCAGCAGATGAATGCCAGCGCCGTCAGCGAAATATAGAGGGCCTCAATCTCGATCATGCGACCTTTCTCGAGCAGGCCGAAGTTGGTCAGCCACATGAGAGACGCGGCGAGAGATCCGTTAGGCCCTAACGAACGCCGGGCCGCCCCGACGAAGGCGAGCGCGACGGCAAGCACACACAAGACCGACGGCAACCGCGCGGTCCACTCATTGCGTGTCCCGAAGATTTCGAAAGAACCGGCGACGAGCCAGTTCACCAGCGGCGGCTTGCGGAAATATGGTTCGCTTCCGACTTGTGGTACAAGGTAGTTGCCACTTTCCAGCATCGTGACCGCCGGCAGCACGCGCCGGCCTTCTTCGCTCTTGATCTCGAGCGATCCGAGACGCGGCAGATAAATCAACGCCCAAACCAGGATGACTACCGGAAAGGCGCGCGCGCGTGACATCGCCCGGATTGTAACCGCAGAGAAGGCCAAGGGCGCAGAGAAAGATGAGAATCTAAAGTCACGGAGTCCGCGACCTGCGCATTCTCGGCGAGAGCTTCCAGTCAACCGCAGCTTGACGAGAGCGGTCGGCAAAAGTAACTTCCGCGCCTAGTCCGTTGTGGATTGGAGTGGGAGCCGGTGTCCCACTCTTTTTTGTCTGCGGACGCGAATTTATGAACGCCGAATTCATTGCCATGCTCGATTACCTGGAGCGGGAACGCGGAATCAAACGCGAAATCCTGATCGAGGCGGTCTCGAACGCCCTTCTTTCGGCGTCGAAAAAAAGCGTGAGCGCGTCGCGCGATCTGCACATCGATATTGATCCGAAGAGCGGCGAGATTCGCGCCCTCGCTAACTTGCTTGTGGTCGAGAATGTGACGAATCCGGCGGACGAAATTTCGCTCGATAAAGCCCGCCGGATTAAACCGGAGGCCCAAGTGGGCGAAGCCGTCGAGGTGGAAGTGACCCCGAAGAATTTCGGCCGGATCGCCGCGCAGACTGCGAAGCAGGCGATGATGCAGCGCATCCGCCAGGTCGAGAAGGAGATGATCTACGAGGAATTCAAGGATCGCGCCGGCGAGATCGTGAGCGGCACCGTCCGGCGTTTCGATCGTTCCGACGTCATTCTCGATCTCGGGAAATTCGAAGCCATCATGCCGCAGCGCGAACGCGTCGTGGTCGAGGATTACAATGTTGGCGATCGGCTTCGCGCCTATGTCGTGGCGGTCGAGAATGGGGCCCGCGGCCCGGAGATAATCATTTCGCGCAGTCATCCGAATTTCGTTAGGCGACTTTTCGAGCTCGAGGTGAGCGAGATCGCCGACGGCACGGTCGAGATTCGCGGGATCGCGCGCGAAGCCGGTTATCGCACCAAAATTGCGGTCTTCAGCGACAACCCGAAAGTCGATCCGGTCGGCGCCTGCGTCGGGATGCGCGGATCGCGGGTCAAGAACATCGTGAGGGAACTGAATAACGAAAAGGTCGATATCATTCGCTGGAGCTCCGATCCGAAGGAATTTGTCCTCGAAGCGCTCAAGCCGGCGAAGGTAAAGAATCTCGTCTTCGACCTGGAGAAAAAGAGCGCCACGATTTCGGTCGACGAAGATCAACTTTCACTCGCGATCGGGAAGAAAGGCCAGAACGCGCGCCTAACGAGTCGCCTGACCGGTTGGGAGATCAATATCGAGAAGGAAGCGCCGAGCACGACCGCGGTGGAGCAGAAGGTGGCGCACGCTGCGCAGACGCTCTCGACCGCGCTCCCGATCAGCGAAGAGCAGGCAATTACCTTGGTGAAAATGGGCTTTACCAACCTCGAAGGATTGCGCGATGCCGAGATGCAGGACCTCGTCGATATCCTCGGGGTGGAGGAAGAGAAGGCGCGCGAGATTTACGAGGCGGTGCACCGTGAGGCCGTTTCTCCCTAACGATGGCCTCGCCTAATCGCTCACGGCCATGAGCACAATTTTAAGGATCTTTCATGCCAACGAAAACGACAACGACCAAATCCAAGGCGGCCAAGTCGCCTTCGCGCAAGACGGCGAAACCCGCCGCCCCTGCCAAGTCGTCGTCTGCTCGTCCGCGCAGCGCAGTTAAGCCTGCCAAAACCTCCAAAGCTGCTGTGACCGAAGAGACCGCTGTCGTCGAGCAGGCCCCTAAACAGCCGGGGGTGCCGCCGGTGCAGCAGCTCAAAAAATCCCACCCCGCCGAGCCGATGAGATCTTCCGCCCCGGCCAAACCAGCGGTGACCGCAACCAAGTCTGCTTTCGCGCCGATCACCGCCCGGAAACCGGCGCCCAAGGCCGCGCCGCCTCCCGAGCCCGAGCCGACCGCCAAGCCGCCGGTCGAGACTGTTTCTCTGATTGATCCGCACGTGCCGAAACCGAAGCGGGCTCCTGATGAAGCGGCGAAGCGGGCGATTCTCCCGCCGATCTCGCGCATTCGCGCCACGCCGCCCAGCCCGGTCGAACCGCCGCCCATCGAGACCGTTCCCGCCATCACCTCCACACCAGTCGAGAATGAGACCGAGCCGCCGGGCGAGACGGAGGACGGCCGCAAGATCATTCACATCAAGCCGCCGATCATCGTCAAAGATCTCGCGGCGCAGTTGGGCCTGAAAAATTTCCAGCTCATCAAGGAGCTGATGGACGAGTTCAACATCTTCGCCAACCCAAACCTGACCGTCGAGCCGGAGGTGGCGACGAAGATTTGCGAGAAGCACGGCTTCGTTTTCGAAATGGAGCGCCGCGAGAAAGGCGGCGGTGTGCATAAACAACCCGAAGTGGTCGTCGCTCCGCCCCCGCCTGTTATCGAGAAGGAAGAAGAGCTCAGGCTGCGTGCGCCGATCATTACTTTCATGGGGCACGTGGACCACGGGAAGACCTCGCTCATGGACGCGATCCGCAAGACACGGGTGGCGGCGGGCGAAGCCGGCGGGATCACGCAGCACATCGGTGCCTACACGGTCGATTACAAAGGTACCAAGATCACTTTCCTCGACACACCTGGTCACGCCGCCTTTACCGCGATGCGCGCCCGGGGCGCGAACGTGACTGATATCGTCGTTCTGGTTGTGGCGGCGGACGATGGTCTCATGCCGCAAACGATCGAGGCCATCAATCACGCCAAGGCGGCCGAGCATGTGAAGATCATGGTCGCGATCAACAAAATCGATTTGCCTTCGGCAAACATCGATCGCGTAAAGCAGCAACTCCAGGAGCACGGTCTGACGCCGGAAGATTGGGGCGGTGAAACGATCGCCGTGCCGGTCTCGGCGACCAAAGGCACTGGGATTGACGAACTGCTCGAGAATATGGCCGTGCAGGCGGAAGTGATGGAGCTGAAAGCGTCACCGACCGCGACGCCGCGCGGCACGGTAATCGAAGCGCAGGTCGAGGCCGGTCGCGGGCCGACTGCGACCGTCATCGTGCAGATGGGCACGTTGAAAGTCGGCGAGCCATTCATCTGCGGCGATTACGGCGGCAAGGTAAAATCGTTAGTCGATGATCGCGGGCAGCCGATCAAATCCGCCGGTCCTTCCACGCCGGTAAAAGTCCTCGGCTTCACCGGATTGCCTAACGCCGGCGACGAATTCCTCGTTATGGAGTCGGAGAAATCCGCCAAGGTCCTGAGCGAGGAACGTCTCGCGGCCAAACGAAAGGAGAAACTCAGCATACCGCAGCGCGCCACCCTCGAGAGCCTGCTTGAAGCGCCGGACGGCAAGAAGGTCCTGCGCCTTGTGCTGAAGTGTGACGCGCAGGGCTCGCTCGAAGCGCTTACGGCGTCGTTAGGCCAAATTCAGAGCAAGAAAATCGATCTCGAGATGATCCATTCCGGCGTCGGTCCGATTTCCGAATCCGATATTCTCCTCGCCAGCGCGTCGAACGCGGTCGTCGTCGGTTTCAATATCAAGGTTGAGAGCAACGCCGTCGGCGCCGCCAAGCGTGAAGGCGTTCAGGTTAAACTTTACAGCATCATTTACGAGCTAATCGACCAGATGAAAGAAGCCATGGCCGGCCTGCTCGATCCCGAACATCGCGAGACGGTCATCGGCCATGCCGAAGTAAAGCAGGTCTTCCAGCTCAGCCGCGGAATTGTCGCCGGCTGTCTCGTGACCGATGGCCGGATCAGCCGCACTTCGCGCGCGCGCGTCCTGCGCCGTCGCCAACCGGTTTACGATGGCGGGCTCTCGACCCTTCGCCGTTTCCAGGACGATGTGAAAGAAGTGCGCGTCGGGCTCGAGTGCGGCATCAAGCTGGGCGACTTCAGCGAGTATCAGGTCGGCGACATCATCGAATGCTATCAGCTCGAGCAGGTCGCGCAGAAATTGTAACGCGGACCGGCCTTGGGAACTGGCACGAAGCACGCTCGGAGCTTGCGCTACTGATGAAACACCGATTGCTTCGCGTTAACGAACTCCTGAAACGGGAGCTGAGCAGTCTGCTCGTGCGGGAAATGTCTTTCGATGACCTTCTCGTCACCGTGCATCAGGTCGACGTCACGCCCGACCTGAAATCGGCGCACGTTTATGTCAGCGTCCTGGGCGCAAAGGGGCGCGATCAGGTCATCCCGAAACTCGAAGCGAACCGCGCCGCTCTCCAGGCGGATCTCTCGAAGCACGTCGTTTTGAAATACACGCCCCATCTTATTTTCCATCTCGACGACTCGATCGAGCGCGGCTCCCGCGTCCTGGAGATCCTGCAGGAAATCGAACCTCCGCCCAGCGCCGAAAACGAATGAATCCGACCACCGTCGCACCCATGGCTGAGAAAGCCGCCGCCAGTAAAACCGGCCTAACGAACGCCAGCTTCGCTGAAATCGCGCAGATCCTGCGCGAGCACGAAAGCTTCCTCGTGCTCAGTCACGTCCGGCCGGACGGCGACGCTCTCGGGAGCGAAATCGCGATGGGACTCGCCCTCCGGCAGATGGGCAAGACGGTGAAGGTCTGGAACGAGGAAGGCCTGCTCGAAAAATTCTCCTTTTTCCCCGGCGGCGAAATGGTGAGCCTTCCGCCTAACGAAGCGGAAGACTTCGACGTCGTCTTTGCCCTCGACACCGCGACCCGGCAGCGATTGGGTGACAACTGCCTCGCCGCAATCGGAAACGCCAGGATCTGGGTCAACATCGATCATCATCCGAGCAACCCGCGCTACGGCGATTTCGTGCACATCGACCCGACCGCGCCCGCCACTGGGCAGATTCTGTTTGAGTTTCTGCAGAGCCAAAAACTGCCGCTCGATGAAGCGATCGCGGAAAACCTTTTCGCCGCCATCTCGACCGACACCGGCTCGTTCCAGTATCCGCAAACGACCGCCCGCACCTTCGAGATCGCGGCCGATATTCTGCGTTGCGGGATCAATGTCGGCCGGCTGAGCCAGCAGCTTTACGAGAGCTATCCGCGCCGCCGGATCGAGCTGTTGCGCGTCCTCCTCGATCGGATGCGCTTCGACGCCGGGGGCAAGGTCGCCAGCTTCAGCCTACCGATCGTCACCGCCAACGAACTCGGCGTCATCCCGGAAGATAATGAAGGACTGATCGATCACCTGCGCGCGATCCAGGGTGTGATCGTCGCCATCTTTTTCGAGGAATTGGAAGACGGCAACGTCCGCGTCAGCATGCGCTCGAAAGACGAGCGCGCGGATGTTTGCGCGATCTGCGTCAGCTTCAGGGGCGGCGGACATAAGCTGGCCGCGGGCGCGCGCGTCCCGGGCGCGCTCGACGACGTCGCGGAACGAGTCATCGCCGCCGCCGTCACCGCCGTCACACCTTTGCAGAATCAGCCCTGAGTCGTCGTGTCCCTCACCGCCACGCCTGATGGAGTCCTGCTGGTCGATAAGGCCGCCGGGATGACATCGCACGATGTCGTCGCGCTCGTTAGGCGCCAACTTCAGATCAAGAAGGTCGGCCATTGCGGCACGCTCGATCCGATCGCGACCGGGCTCCTCATTCTCACGCTTGGCCGCGGGACGAAGATCCAGGATCTTCTCATGAGCGAGGACAAGGAATACGTCGGCACGATGTCGTTAGGCAAAACAACCGACACGCAGGATCGGGCCGGCGAAGTAACGGAAGAGCGGCCGGTTCCGGAGCTGACGGAGGAAAAGGTCCAGGCAGCGTTCGATAAATATTGCGGCGATTTTTATCAGATGCCGCCGATGGTCTCGGCCATCAAACAGGGCGGAGTGCCACTCTACAAACTGGCGCGGCAGGGAAAAACGGTCGAGCGCGAGCCGCGGCTCGTGCACGTCTATCGCTACAAGATCGAACGCATGTCCCCGCCCGAGATCGACTTTACGGTTCTGTGCAGCAAGGGATTCTACGTCCGCACCTATGCGCACGATATCGGCCAAACATTAGGCTGCGGCGCTCACCTGCAGGAGCTGCGCAGGACGCGCTCCGGCCGCTTTGATCTCAGCCGGGCTGTGACGGTCGACGAGATCAAGAATTCGCCGCCAGTCGATATTATCGAGAAGATTCTGACCCTTCCGGACGTTTCGCGGATGCGCGGCGCCTAACGACGAAACATGCGCATCCTGCGATCGATTCCGGAACTGGCGGAGGTACCCGGGCCGGTCTTCCTCGCGATTGGCGTTTTCGATGGAGTGCATCGCGGGCATCAGGCCGTGATCTCGACTGCCGCCCGGCATGCCGAGGAAGCGGGCGGCACGGCGGTCGTCGTGACCTTCGATCCGCATCCGGCAAAAATCCTGCGACCGAAGGAAAGTCCGCGCCTCCTGACAGCGACGCAGCACAAGATCGCGCTCATCCGCACGCTCGGTGTCTCGCATTTGCTCGTCCTGAAGTTCAATCGCGAACTGGCCGGGACCGTTCCCGCCGATTTCGTTAGGCAACTGGTCGCGGCGGCGCGACCGCTGCGCGAAATTTGTGTCGGGCAGGAGTGGTCTTTCGGGAAAAATCGCGCCGGAAACCTGGCGCTCCTGAAGGAGCTCGGAGCGCAGCTCGACTTTATGGTCGTGGGAGTGGAGCCCGTTACCTCCCATGGTGAGGTCATCAGCAGCACCGCGATTCGCAAGGCAGTCGAGGCGGGAGATTTTGCGGCCGCGACCCGCATGCTTGGCCGCGATTATACGATTCTCGGAACAGTGGAGGAGGGGAAACATCTCGGACGCAGTCTCGGATTCCCAACCGCAAACCTAAGCGCGCACAGCGAGCAATTCCCGCCTAACGGCGTCTACGCGGCGGAGGGTTCGCTCGACGAAAAAACGATGAGGGGAGTGGTGAATCTCGGCGTTCGCCCGACGATCGAAGATGGCTCGCCGCAGCGGGTGCTCGAATTTCACGTCTTCGATCTCGAGCGCGATCTTTACGGGCGAGAGATCGAGATGCGGTTCGTGAGATATCTGCGCCCAGAACAGAAATTTGAAAACCTGGCGGCCTTGCGCGAGCAGATCGCGCGCGATGTGAGAACGGCGCACGAGGTTTTCTCAAAGTCGGATCGTGGCGGCTGAGCAGTCGTCCGACTGAGGACGCAGCCCTGGCTAACGTTGCTCGCGCACGTTTGACCAAGCGGCGCCGGCCGCGACGGCGGTCACGATGAGAGTGCAACAGATCGCGACGAGGCTGAGCATGACGAGCGGGAGCGATGCGAGACGGTAAGCCTCGACGACAAGAAAGCGGCCGCCATCGGAAATGAGATAGGCGATGATGCTGGCGAGGAGAGTGACGCCGATCAGGATCGCGGCACGGAGGGAGCGGCGGCGGGCGGGTGTTGGCAGCTTCTGCACGACCCGTGCGGTGAAGCCATCGTCGTCGATGTACGGCATTTCCTCGCGCAAGCGCGTTTCCAGCCAATCCTTCTGTAGTTGTTCGTCCATCGTTAGGGCGGCGCCCAGGCCGCCAGTATCTTCTTCAATTTTTCGCGTCCGCGCAAGACGTTCGTCTTCACAGTGCCAAGCGGAATCTCGAGGACGCGGGCGGCTTCATCGTGAGAAAGACCGTTCTGACAGCAGAGCAGAATGGCCGAGCGTTCCTGCAATGGAAGCAGCTGGAGCGCGTGCATGAGATCGTATTTCAAAGCGGGATCGGTCGATTGCGGATCCTGCTCGGCTTCGAGTTGCGACTCGTCAATCCCGACCAGTTCCTTTCGTTTGCGAGCATCTTCGCGGAAGCAGTTATAGGCGATGCGATAGAGCCAGGTAGAAAATTTCGCCTCGCCGCGGAAGCTGCGCAGGTTTCGATAGGCGCGCAGAAATGCTTCCTGCGCGAGATCGTCAGCCAGGGCCAGGTCGCTGCGCGTGAGGTGGCGCAGCAATCCGCGAACCGCAGACTGATGATTGCGGACGAGCTCTGCGAAGGCGTGATGATCATCGTCAACCAGAACCCGCGCAACGAGATCAGCGTCATTTAGCGGCACGCTCCGAGCTTACACCCTGGGAGAAGTGTTATCCCTGCGGGCGTCCAATTTCCAAACCAGGAGATAACCGAGTCCGATCAGGAAAGGGATGATGCCGATGCTCCAGGCTCCGCCTTCCCAATCGTTGACGGCGCCCAAGAAGACCACAAGTCCGGCGCCAATCATAAGAAGAACGACGCCGCGGCGGAGATCGGACCGCTGCCTAACGATCGGTGGCGGGTTGAGGAGCGCTTCAGGAACGGGTTGTCCTTTCTCGACCATCATGCGCACGGTTTTGTGCATGGCCCGGCTCTTTGAGAAGCTGAAGTAGAGGATCGTAGCCACGATCGCGACGGGAAGGCCGAAGATAGTGAGGAAGACGATCAGAACAATCGGGACGGCGATCCAGGGAACGTCATCGGAGCCATGGTGCTCTCCGTTGCCAAAGTCGACTCTGAAATGCCGGCGGATCTTTTTCTCGATCGCGCGATCGAAATCGTCATCGTTATCGGGAGTGGCGGAAGAAGCGACGCTCGGAGTAGCGACGACTGCTGGCGCGGCCGTGGCGCTGAGGGCGGGAGTAACCGCGGCGGAGAGAGGCGGCGGAGCAATCATCGCCGGCGGCGTGGTCGCAGCGACCGCGGGAGATGCCAGAGTGGCGGGAGAGGGAGGCGCAGTCGGGGCTTGCCCGAGTGCGGTGAGAGCGAGGGCCAGAGAGCAAAAGCAACTAAAGAGTCTGATTTTCATGAGTGTCCTTTGCAGTGAGATGCGGGAGCGCAATCTTTTGGATTCATCTTTTTCGGAGGAAGATGGTTTTCTCCACCGCGCGACGCCTCGGTTTTCTCGAGCGCGATGCTCGGATTAATGCCCGGCGCTGAGCGTAACCGATTGCGGATGGAATTGAATCCCCGCGAGCTTCGAGACCGTCTTGCGCTCGCGGTCGAGCGTGGACCAAGCCTTTTGCAAAAGGAGATCAGCCGCTTTTACGAGCGTTGGATGAATCGGCATTCGGCCGATATAGCCCGAAGTCGCATCGGCAAGGATCTTGCCATTCTCGAGCCGAACACGATAGACGCTGCCGCAATAAACCGGGAGGGAGAAAAGCTCGCGGCGCACATTCACGCCGCACTCACCTTCACGGAAGCGGACGAAGAGGCGCCGGAGAGGGAAGTAACCTTCCCCCGCGGGACTATCCTTCCGCCGCAAGAGCGCTGCGAGATAGCTGTTCACCTGTTCTTCATTGTAGATGAGAGTCGCCGGTTGGTTGCTCGAGATGGCGGAAACCAAATCCATATTGATCATCGGCGCGAAGTCGTAGGTCTTCGTCTCGGGCGGAATCTCGGCCGGCGGGAGGAGCATCACCACGATGAGTGCGGTCACGAGCGCTGCCAGGATGGTCTTAATGAATTTCAGCGCCGTTCGTGTCGCGCGCCCGCGCCGCGGATCGAACATCTTCTTTAGTCGCTGTTGCGTTTGCACCTCAGTCTCGTTCGCCTGGATTTTGTCCTTGATCACCCCGCTGCGATCGAGGCGCGCGCCGCAGTTGTGGCAATAGATGCGCTCCGGTTCGTTTTGGTGTTTGCAGTCCTGGCAAACGAGAGTGCTCAAGCGCTTTTGTCCTTCCCCGTCTTTGGGGGCGACTTGGCCGGTGTGCCGGCGGGAGCAGGCTTAGTTTCGGTTTTCGCGGGAGCGTTTTTTTCTCCGCTTTTCTCACTCGCCGGGGCTGAATCTTTTTTCGCGGCGTCCTTGTAGGAATCGCTCCGGTAATCGGTGATGTAAAAGCCGGAGCCTTTAAAGATCAGGCCGGCGCCGGTGCCGAGGAGACGTTTGACCTTTCCCTTGCCCCATTTGGCCTGGCGGCAAAGTTCTTTCGGGCAAATTTTATATGATTCGTCGCGCATCGATTGGAAGGCGTCGAAATTTTGCCCGCATTTCTGACATGCGTATTCGTAGGTGGGCATGATGGTTATGCGGCGGACGGCGGCAGTCTCAGCAACTTTAAGCAAAATTCAAGCCGCTCCCTGCATTCGAGGCATGGGACCAGCTATCTTGACTTTCCAAAGCCACCTACGTTAGTTGCGCTTCCCGTCGTGAAAAGACCGCACATTTTTTCCATTCTTTCGCCGCCCTCACTCGCCATCGCCGCCTCTGCCCTCGCTCTCCTCGCCGGCTGTGGTGAAGATGATCCGCGTCTCGTTTACGGCCAGACGCAATATCTCGGCGGCGTCTATGGCGACCAGCCCGTCGCCTCGACTGCGCCTAACGACAACGTTTCCTATTGGGATGGTGATGGGGTTCCCGGCAACCCGTCAATCAAGATCGCTCTCGGCGAGCAGCGCGCCTATTTTTTCAAAGGCGGACAAATGGTCGGCATCTCGCAGCTCTCCACTGGTCGGGAAGGAAAGGTCACGCCGATTGGGAAGTATAAAATCATCGGAAAGGATATCGATCACGCCTCGAGCGTTTACGGCGATTACGTCGATGACAACGACAATGTGGTGATGCCGAACATCGACAAGCAGACGGATCCGAAGCCACCCGGGACCCGCTACAAAGGTGCTCCCATGCCTTACTACATGCAGATCTCTCCAGGTTTCGGCCTCCACGCCGGTTATCTGCCCGGTTATCCCGCCTCGCACGGCTGCATCCGCATGCCGGAATTCATGGCCGAGGATTTCTACAATAACGTCGAGATCGGCACTCCGGTCACGATCGAGCCGTAAGCTGGTCTTCTCCTCCCGGCATCGGCAGGGTTGCCCCTCCCGGCGCAGGAGTTAAACTCCTGCTCTTCGCGACATGATCATCATCACACAACCCTCCGTTACCGATGCGCAGATCGAGCACATCGTCGCGCGCATCGAGGAATACGGGTTGCGCTCCCAGATCATGCGTGGCGATTCACGCGTCGTCATCGGCGTAATCGGCTCGGAAGATGTGATTCGCGAGAAACCACTCGCCGCCATCCCCGGCGTGGAAGCAGTCGTGCCAGTGATGAAGCCCTACAAGCTCGTGACTCAGGAGGACGGCGCGCTGCCTCCTCCAGTCGCGATCGGTGACGTAAGAATTGGCAGCGGCGAACGCGTTGTCCTCATCTCCGGTCCATGCTCGGTCGAGAGCCGGGATCAATTGCTCTCCATCGCACAGGCGGTGAAAAAGTCCGGAGCGCGCGTTTTGCGTGGCGGTGCATTTAAGCCGCGCACTTCGCCTTACAGCTTCCAGGGGCTGCGCGAAGACGGTCTGCGTTTACTTGCCGAAGCGCGCGCTGAAACCGGCTTGCCCGTCATCACCGAGATCATGGACACGCGCGACCTCGCCTTGATCGAAAAATATGCGGATTGCCTGCAGATCGGTTCGCGCAACATGCAGAATTTTGCCCTCCTCAGAGAAGTCGGTCGCAGCCGTCTGCCAGTCATGCTGAAGCGCGGCTTCAGCGCCACAATCAGCGATCTGCTCATGAGCGCGGAATATATTTTGAGCGAAGGAAATCCGCGCGTTTTGCTCTGCGAACGCGGCATCCGCACCTTCGAGACGATGACTCGAAACACGCTCGACTTGAACGCGGTGCCGATCCTGAAAGCGAAAACCCGCCTGCCGGTCGTGGTTGATCCGACCCATGGAATCGGGTTGCGCGATTACATCCCGCAAATGGCGCTGGCAGCCGTCGCGGCCGGGGCGGACGCGCTCATGATCGAAGTGCACGATGCGCCCGAGCAGGCGCGGAGCGATGGGGAACAGGCGTTGCGGCCGGAAATTTTTTCCGATCTCGTGAGACGAATTCGCGCCGTGGCCGAGGCGGTGGGACGCGAGCTCTAGCCGTTAGGCGGGGTCGTCTTTGGCCGCGCGCCCGCGGCGACAAATTGAACTTCTCCCGGCTTTCGGCGAGAGCATGACGTGGATAAATCGAGCGGCGCTAAGCTCCTGAAAACCGTCGCGGACTCGCCGCCGGTCGCGCGCCGCCTGCAGGCGGCGCGGGCGGGAGAAACGCCGGTGACATTTTCGCACGTCATCGAATCGGCGCGGGCTTTTCTCGTCGCGGTACTGGCGAGTGAGCTGTCGGCTACGCTTTGGATCATCTGCCCGAGCGTCCGTGCGCAGGAGCTGTTGCACGAGAGCCTAACGAATTGGCTACCGGAAGCGCTCTTCCTGCCCGAGGCTGAATTTCTCGCCGTGGAAAACATTTTGCCCGATCAGGAGATCGCGGCCGAGCGGCTCGCGCTCCTCAGTCAGGTGGAGATGGGTCGGAAGCGTCATGTCATCGTCGCGACTCGCGCCAGTCTGGAACAACCGGCGCCGAAGCGAACCACGCTGCGGGCGGCGGCGCTTCGTCTGCGCCGTGGCGTCGGGCAATCCCTCGAGGCGGTGACGCAGTCGTTAGGCGAAGCCGGTTACGAACGGGTCGCACAGGTCACGACCCGTGGTCAGTTCGCCGTTCGTGGTGGAATTCTCGATATCTATTCCTGGCAGGCGGCGGCGCCGATTCGGCTGGAATTTTTCGGCGACGAAATCGAATCGCTGCGGGAGTTTGACCTCGATACCCAAATCTCCTCGCGAAATCTGAATGAGGTCGAGCTGTTGTTAGGCGCAGTCGACGATCAGAGCGGACGGGTCTTGGATTATATCGCGAAGGATCATCTTCGGGTGGTGATCGAGCCCGAGGAGGAGGAAGGCGCGGACATTAGAATCAGTGAAGGCTGGATCGATGGACCGGACATGGTCGAGGATTTCAGCGGCGCGTTCGTCGATTGCGAGATCGGCGAATTCGACAGCGGCGAATTCATTATCGCGGAAACGAAGCGGGCGCAGTTTTTTTCCCGCCTAACGAGCTGGCGCGAGGGCGGATCGCGGATCGCTATTTACTTCCAGACCGAAGGCGAGATCGAGCGCTTCCGTGAGATCATGGCGGAAGCGAAGGTCTCGTTAGGCGGAATCGATCTGCTGGAGGGAACGCTCGGGCGCGGCTTCTGTTTTCCGGCGGCCGGGCTCGTCGTGCTGGCGGCGGCAGAGCTTTTCGGACGTGCCCCGACCCATGGCCGGCGACGGCTGCGCCGAGCGGCGAAGTTTGGCAGCCAGCGTTCGCAGATCGATTTCAGCGACCTGAACGAAGGCGAGCTGGTGGTGCACCTTGAACATGGAATCGGCCGGTTCCTCGGGCTGCAGAAGATGGGCGCTCCCGAGACGAGCGAAGTGCTTGCGATCGAGTTTGCCGACGAGGCGAAACTTTTTGTCCCGCTCGAGCAGGCGTTCATGGTTTCGCGTTATGTCGGTGTCGGAAAAAAGTCGCCGCCCCTCAGTTCGTTAGCCGATTCGAAGTGGAGCCGGGCGAAGAAGATCGCGGCGGCGTCAATCTTCGATTATGCGGGAAAAATGCTCGCGCTCCAGGCCGAGCGCGAGACGCAGCGCGGCCATGCCTTTGGCCAGGATACGAAATGGCAGCTTGAGTTTGAGCATTCGTTCCCGTTTCGCGAAACGCCCGATCAATTGAAGGCGATCGCGGAGACGAAGCGCGACATGGAAGAGCCGCGCTCGATGGACCGTTTGATCTGCGGCGACGTCGGTTATGGCAAGACGGAGGTGGCGATTCGCGCCGCCTTCAAGACGGTGATGGAAGGAAAACAGGTCGTTGTCCTCACCCCCACGACCGTGCTTGCACAGCAACATTTCGAGACGTTCCGGCAGCGGATGCTCGATTATCCGGTGCGGATCGAAATGCTGAGCCGGTTCCGCTCCCAGGCGGAGCAGCGCAAGGTGCTGCGGGATTTGCGCGACGGCGGCGTGGACGTCGTGATCGGAACTCACCGCCTCATTTCTGGTGACGTGATCTTCAAAGATCTCGGCCTCGTCGTGATCGACGAAGAGCAGCGCTTCGGCGTGTTGCATAAGGAGAAATTCAAGGAGCTCTTCAAGCTCGTCGACGTTCTCACGCTCTCGGCGACGCCAATTCCGCGCACGCTCTACTTGTCGTTAGTCGGGGTCAAAGACATGTCGACGATCGAGACGCCGCCGCTCAATCGATTGCCGGTCGAGACCGTGATCTGCGGCTACGACGAACGCATCATCCGGGACGCGATCAACCGCGAGCTGGAGCGGCAGGGCCAGGTCTATTTCCTCCACAACCGCGTGCAATCGATCGAGAAAATGCGCGATCGAGTTGCAGAGCTTTGCCCGGGCGCTCGGGTCGAGATTGGACACGGACAGATGGAGGCTGATGAACTGGAGGCGGTCATGGAGCGTTTCGTCGCGGGGAAAATCGACGTCCTGGTTTGCACGACGATCATCGAGAGCGGGCTCGATATTCCAAATGCCAACACGATCATCATCGACCGGGCCGATCGCTTCGGCCTGGCCGATCTCTATCAACTTCGGGGTCGGGTCGGGCGCGCCGAGCACAAGGCCTATGCCTACCTCCTGCTCCCGCGTGAGATGATGACGGTGGGTGCGGCGCGGAAGCGGATCAACGCCATCCAACAATATAGTTCGTTAGGCGCTGGTTTTCGGATTGCGATGCGCGATCTCGAGATTCGCGGCGCGGGCAGCATCCTCGGCACCGCGCAGAGCGGACACATCATGGCGGTCGGTTTCGATCTCTATTGCCAGCTCTTGAAACAGGCGGTCGCGCAGTTAAAAGGGGAGAAGCTGCGGCCGCGGCTCGAAGTCGAGACGCGGCTCGATTTTCTCGCGCTGAACGAGGGCGAATACCTTTCGGCTGGTGCGGAAAAACTTGTGTCCGCCTTCATCCCGACCGTCTACATCAGCGAAGCGGCTTTGCGCATTCAGGCCTATCGGAGCCTGGCCGAAGTCACCACCATCGAGCAGCTCCAGCGGATGCGCCGGGAATGGCGCGACCGCTTCGGGAAGTGGCCGCCGGCGGTTGACAATTTGCTCCTTCTCAGCGAAATCAAGCTTTCCGCCGCCCGGGCTCACGTCAGTCGAGTCGAGGTGCGCGATGGCAAATTAATGCTCACTCGCCGCGGCGACTTTATCCTTGTCGGTGGAAAATTTCCTCGTTTAACTTCCGTTAGGATTGATCTCCATCTCCCTGAGGTACTGCAATGGCTAAAGCAACTGTGAACTTGATCTGGCGTTATCCGATGGCGGCGATGCTCGCCTTTTCGTGTCTTGGCGTGGCAGCGACCGCCTCGCCAACTCGCGGCGCAGAAGCGATCAACGGGATCGCGGCGGTCGTGAACGATAAAGTCATCACCTACTCTGAAGTGCGGGATGTGGTGGAACCGCGCGAACGACTCCTGCGCGCGCAGTATTCCGGCGACGAGCTGGCGAAAAAAATCACCGAGCTGCGCAAGGCAGCGCTCCAGGATTTGATCGATCGCCAGCTTATCATCCAGGCCTTCGATAAAGAAAAGCTCGTCATTCCGCCACATTTAATCGACGAGCGCGTCGAAGCCGTGATCAAGGAAAACTTCGGCGGCGATCGCGCGGCCTTCATTAAGACGATGGAGGCGCAGAAGTTCACGATGTCGAAGTTCCGTGATCTTGAGCGCGACAAGATCATCGTGCAGGCAATGCGCGGTAAAAACGTGAAGTCGAACCTGCTCATACCGCCTGGCAAAGTGGAGGAATATTACCATCAGCATCGCGATCTTTTCTCGAGTAAGCCCCAGGTGAAACTGCGGATGATCATGATCCCGGGCCACGCCGATTCCGGCGGCGGCGTCGCCCAGCAATCAATGGCGGAAGAGATTCGCGCCAAGCTAATCACCGGGGCTGACTTCGATAAAATGGCGCAGATGTACTCGGAAGACAGCACGCGCGATCTCGGCGGCGACTGGGGTTGGATCGATGACAAAACGCTCTCGCCGGAGCTCTCGAAGGTGGCCTTCAGCCTGAAGCCGGGTGAGATCAGCAAGGTGGTGGATTTGGGCGGCAATCATTACATCCTGAAAGTCGACGCGCGGCAGGGCGGCGACCTGAAGCCGCTGACGAAAGAGCTGCGCTCTGAGATTGAAGGACTTTTGCGCCAGGAACAGGCGAAGGAGTTGCAGGAACATTGGCTCGCCAGCCTCCGCTCGAAGGCTTATATCAAGACCTTCTAGGGAGGTCTGCCTTTTCATGATCGATGCCTGACCGTCGCGCATGACGCGCCCGCGCATCGGCATCACGCTGGGCGACCCCGCGGGCATCGGGCCGGAAATCGTCAGGAAAGCGCTCGCTTCCGAAAATTTGCCGGAGGCAGATTATCGGCTGTTCGGGAAGAGCGAGGGCCGTTCGTTAGGCAAGCCCAGCCCGGGTAGCGCGCGCGTCGCGCGGATGGCTCTGGAGGATGCGGCCCGCTTCGCCCTCGCGGGCGAGATTGACGCGGTCGTGACCGGGCCGATCCACAAAGCCCGCATGTATGAGATCGGGTTTGAATTTCCCGGACAGACGGAGTTCTTCGCAGCGCGCGCCGGAGTGGAGAATTTTGCGATGCTGCTGACGGGCGCAGGGCTGACAGTGGCGCTTGTCACGACGCACATCCCGCTGCGCGATGTCGCGGAGAATTTAAGCACTGCGGAGATCATTCGCGTCGGTTCGCTCCTTGAGGATTTCCTCGCGCGTCGCGCTGGTGCGCGGAGGATCGGGGTAGCCGGGTTTAATCCGCACGCCGGTGAATCCGGCGCGCTCGGCCGCGAAGAGATCGAGCTGATCGCGCCCGCCGTCTCTCGCTTGCAAGAGCTGCATCCGAACGCGCTGATCACCGGGCCACTTTCACCCGACACAGTTTTCCATCGCGCGGTCGAGGGGGAATTCGATGCGGTCCTTTGCATGTATCATGATCAGGGATTGATCCCGCTCAAGCTGCATGCGTTTCATGCGGGCGTGAACATCACGCTCGGGCTGCCTTTCCCGCGCACCAGTCCCGATCACGGCACAGCCTTTGAAATAGCGGGCCGGGGGATTGCGCGGGCGGATAGCATGATTGCCGCCCTTCGTCTGGCGGTCGAACTGGCGACAACATCGCCGCGATGAATCCGCGCATCTCGCCGCTTCATCTCGCGTTGCTTTTCGCAGCCGCGATCATCTTTGCCTGGTCGGGCTGGAATCCGTACGACCGGTTCACCTGGTGGCTAGAAGTGACGCCCGGAATCATCGGAGCGGCCGTTCTCATTTACACCTACTCGCGTTTTCGTTTCACGACGCTGGTTTACACCCTCATCATGCTTCACATCATGCTCCTCTGCGTCGGCGGGCACTATACATATGCGCGGGTCCCGCTCTTCACCTGGATCGAGCCGTTCTTCGGCTGGCATCGCAATCACTTCGATCGACTCGGGCACTTCTTCCAGGGTTTCGTGCCGGCGCTGATTGCGCGCGAGCTTTTCGTTAGGCTGCGCGTCGTCTCCTCGGGCG
>DASXDC010000019.1:0-3068 GCA_036490855.1 Chthoniobacterales bacterium | reverse complement strand
CTGGCCGCGGCGCGGGGGCCGTCCTCTACCCCTTGCCGTTGGCAAACTTCGCCCTGCCCTTTTCGATGAGCTCGAGCGCCCGCTTCGGCCCGCAGCGATCCAACGGTCGAAACTCCTTGTCTTGCATCTGATTATACTGATGAAAGAAAGCTTCCATTTCGTCCAGGATGCGCGGATTGAGCTCTTTCAGCGTTTTGACGTTGCCGTGGAGTTGCGCATGCGTCGCGACGGCGATCAGGCGATCGTTGCGAATCCACCGGCTTTGATCCTCCAACTGCTCCGCCAAGATCGCCCCGACGACGCGCACGCGGATCACGCATCCCATGGGCGCCGGATCATCCAGCAAGAGCAAGACGTCGAGAGGATCGCCATCCTGGCCTATGGTCGAGGGAATAAAACCAAAATCGTAGGGGAAAAGCATGCCGCGCGGCAGGACCTTGCGCAGCTCGAAAACTTCCAGAGCCTCGTTGTAGCCGTATTTGTTGCGACTGCCCTTCGGCGTTTCGATCACCGCGAGCGCATCGCCAGTCTCGGGATCGAAGGTCGGGAGCTTCGCAAACGACTTCATGCTCAAAGAAAGGCTCCTGCAATCGCGCGCAACGGCGATGAGATCACAACTCTCGGTGTCGCGCAGAGTTCAAAAAATTGTCACACGCTTGTCATATGAGCCCGAACATCGCGGCCGGGCTGTCCGCGAACGATCTGCAATCGCAACTGCGCCCCCGGACAATCCGATGATGATGCCGCTCCACCCGACCTGGGAAGATATTTTCGTTCGTCTTGTCATGACGATGGTCGCCGGGGCGTTGTTGGGGTTCAACCGGGGAGTCCACGGCCACGCCGCCGGCCTCCGGACCACGATCCTCGTGACCTTGGCCGCCTCGGTCGCGATGATTCAGGCCAATATTCTACTGTCGCTGGGGGGAAAGGATTCGGGCTCGTTCGCCGTCATGGATCTCATGCGGTTGCCGCTCGGGATTCTGACGGGAGTCGGCTTCCTCGGCGGCGGGGCTATTTTGAAGAAAGGCGGCTCGATTACCGGCGTGACGACTGCCGCAACGCTCTGGATCGCGACCGTAATCGGTCTTTGTCTCGGGGGCGGCCAGCTCTCGCTCGGCGCTATTGCGACAGGACTCGGGATACTGACGCTAGGGGCGATGGAATGGATCGACCTGCGGATTCCGCGCGAGCATCGGGCGAAGCTCGTGGTGACGACGGCGCCCGGGGCGCCGAAAGTCGATCTCAGCGGTTTGCTCGGACCGATGGGATATCGCGCCCGCTTCGTTCAGCAAAATCGATCCCCAAACGATGAAGAAATCGAAACGCATTTCGATATTCGCTGGAAACAGGCCGCAATCGAGGATCCTTCGCTGGATTTCCTCGCGGTAGTCAACGAGTATTGTCGCGCGAAGTCTTTCCAGCTTGTCTCGGAAAGCGATCACTGAAGGGATAGCATTCGCAGCTCACGCCCCGCGCACACGCCTGCCTGCCGACCTGCACGGGCGCCGACCGCCGACTGCGTCGATGGACATAGAGCCGACCTGAGGCGACGGCTCGGGTCCGTGGCGCCCTGCCTGGTTGCCGTCAAGCCGGGTGGTTTGCTCGGTTTGCTCGGACCGAATCCCCGATCTTGCCGGCCATGGCGCCGTACGCGGCGGAAGTGCGCCCGACGCTGGCGATTTACAGTGACAGTGCATTTTATTGGCATCCGCCCGTGCTAAAAGAATGCGCTGTCATACGCAGCTGCATTGTAAATCCCGTAGGCAATGTTGGCGAAGAATCGGCCGGTGGTATCTTTACCAAAGGTGGCATCTTTGTCAGGCGACGAAGTCTACCGCCGCCGCAGTCCAAAGACGCGGACGAAAAGGGTAAAAGGACGGGTAAAGTGGCCGAAAGGGAAATCGTGTGATCTCTTCAACCGGCGCTCAATTCGGCGACTGCGCGTGTGTCAGGCAGTGTTGTGAGCGTTACGCCAGCTTGAAAGAAAATGGAATTTAGATCACGTTGATCGTATAGAGCGTGACGGTATACGCCACGTTCGGCCTTCCGAAACTCTTCAAGACAGAAGTCGTTGTTGCAGAAAGTTCTTCCGTCGTTGTTCCTTGGGGCTCCGAAAATTACCCGGGAGCACTGGCAGCAGGTGACTTTCATGCTGGCCTCGCTTTGGTTCCGCTAACACTCAACGCTTATTGAGCGCCGATGTTCCTTAATGCCGGGTTAACGAAAAGCCCCACATTGTCGTGAGCTTCCTGCTCAACGCCTCCGCGAGTGCGCGAACCCGTTCCGTGGTCAGAGCCGCGTTGTAATGGGTCGGCGAAACGCGGCTATATTACATAGCTAATCTATGTAATTTTGAAACCGGAGTCGGGATTGCCCAAAGCCTCGGTGGCCTTCTCCTCGTCGCCGGTCAATGCGGCCCACCGTCGGAAGAAAGCGCCTGGCGCTTCGCTCGAGTCGACCGGCCTCCGCGCAGTCGATCGAAGCCTACACCCGAACGAATCGACCTCCCGCGACGCCCGCCCGGGCGCACGGATCGATTTCGCGCCAAATTCCCTGCTCCGGCCCAAAGGCGGAACAATCCCTGCTCACGCAAATGAATTCCCTGCCGGTTCGCGTAGGGAATTTACCCGCAAGATACTGAACTTGCCGATGTTTTCGAGACTGATCGTTCGGGAAAAGCGGCCGATTCCGCGAATTCCTGCATTTTTCCCTGCGACCAGGGAACTCTGCACATCAGGAGACCGGGAATCCACGGCAAGCCGCCAAGGGCCTGCTGTCGGGAACGGGACATGCTCGAAAAAGACTGTGGCGCTCGCGGCCGTGAGCTATTCGATGAATGGCCGGATTCCGCTTTCGCCGGAATGACGCGTGTCGACTCGCGTCATTCGAAAATCACCCGAGCGCATACCCCGCCAACTCCGACCTGCCCGCCGCGACGTCGAACGGCGCCGTGGCCCGCGCGATCATCTGCAGCGCGGCCTCCGCGCGTTCCCGCGCAGCGCCTTCGAGCTCCGGCGACGCCGCCGCGACTTCGCGCGCCTCGGTGAGGTCGCCGTTGCAATGCAGGG
>DASXDC010000018.1:0-7423 GCA_036490855.1 Chthoniobacterales bacterium | reverse complement strand
CCTTTTATCTCCCGATGAATCCGCCGCCGGAATTCACCGCCGTGCTCGCGCGCGCGCTCCTCAAGGCGCCGGCGCACAAACTCGCGCTCCTTCCCGCCGGCGAAGCGACACTCGTCGAAGCCGGCAAGGTCGCGCGCTCTGCCGGCAAAGGCGAGTGGACGCAGTACCGCATCACCGGCCTCGGGTTTTCCCCGCAATCGATTTGGCTCGATCGTAAAGGTGTTGCCGCCTCTGTCTCGAGTTGGTTCTCGGTCGTGCCGGAAGGTTCCGAGTCAGCCGTTCCACAACTAAGCGCCGCGCAGGAAAAAACCGACGCCGCCTGGTCGGAAGGCGTCGCCCGCGCCCTCGTTCATCAGCCGAGCGGCGACCTCGTCATTCGCCACGCCCGTCTTTTCGATCCGCGCGATCTCACCGTGACCGACGGCACGACCGTGCTCGTTAGGGGAGAGCGCGTCGTTCGCCTCAGTCCGGACGCCGAGTTCAAACCGGCGGCTGACGCCGAGATCATCGACGCGCATGGCCGTTTCCTGATGCCGGGGCTGTGGGATAACCACCAGCATTTCAGCGACGTCGATGGCGCGCTCGATCTTGCCAACGGCGTCACGAGCGCGCGCGACATGGCGAACGATACCGACAATTTTCTCAGGCGCGTGGCGCGCTTCGATGACGGTCGCGAGCTCGGGCCGCGTGTCCTGAAGGCGGGCGTCATCGATGGCACCGGCCCCTTTGCCGGGCCGACGAAAATGCGAGTCGATACCGCCGAGGAGGCGATCAAGGATGTCAACTGGTACGCCGGTCACGGTTACGTCCAGATTAAGATTTATTCCTCGGTCCCGCCGGCGCTTGTTCCCATCATTGCCGATCGCGCCCACGCCCTCGGGCTGCGGGTGAGCGGTCACGTCCCGGCCTTCATGTCGGCGCGGCAATTCGTCGAGGCGGGCGCCGATGAAATTCAGCATCTCAACTTCATAGAGCTGAATTTCCTCTGGCCGGCGGTAAAGGAGACGCGCAACCGCGATCGCTTCATCAAGGTGGCCGAGCACGCGCGCGAATTCACGCCCGACAAACCGGAGGTGCGCGAGTTCATCGGGTTCCTGAAAAAGCATCACACCGTTCTCGATCCGACGATGAACATTTTTGAGGCGCTTTTCTGCGGCGACCCGACCGCCGTCACGCCCGGCCTCGAAGAAATCGCTCCGCGATTTCCGGCGCAAATTCGACGATCGATGCGCAGCGGCGCGCTCGAAGTGCCGCCCGACAAGGCGGCCGCCTACCGAGAAGCGTTTCCCGCCATGCTGCGCTTGCTCAAGGCGCTGCACGACGCCGGCGTCACGATCATCCCCGGCACCGATTCGCTCGCCGGCTACACCCTGCACCACGAGCTCGAGCTCTACGTTCGGGCCGGCATTCCCGCGCCCGAGGTCCTGCGCATGGCGACGCTCACGCCCTCGTTAGTCATGGGTGTGAACAAGGATCGCGGTCTGGTCGCTCCGGCGAAACTGGCCGACATGATCCTGGTTGACGGCGATCCGACGAAAAACATCCGCGATCTCGATCACCTCGCGGTCGTGATCAAAGGCGGCAAGGTCTACGATCCATCGGCAATCGAAAAAGCCCTCGGGATCGAACCGCGGCATTAACGGCGCGCGCGCTTCCGCGGTCGATTCGAGCGGCGCCGCCGGTTGCGCCATCCATCGATCGGCCCGTTGTTCTTCGGCACGATGAGAATATCGAGCCGGTTATTTGTTGTTTCTGGAATCATGAGCTTCCTCATTCCGTCGACCCGCGCCGCACAGTTGCCGCCGGCGCCGGTCGCCGAGAAAAAGCCGGTCGTGAACGAGTATCACGGGACAAAAGTCACCGACGACTATCAGTGGCTGGAGAACGATGACGATCCCGCGGTCAAGAAATGGTCCGATGCCGAGAACAAGCGGACGCGCGCCTATCTCGACAGTCTGCCAGGCCACGGCGAGATCGCGCAGCAGTTAAAGGCCTGGTATGCGAAGACGTCGCCCAGCTATTCCTCGATCGTGGCCCGGCCGGGAGTTTTGTTCGCGATCAAATTCCAGCCGCCGAAGCAGCAACCGATGCTCGTTAGGCTGGGGTCGGCCGACGACCTGAAGTCGGAGAAAGTGCTGCTCGATCCGAATCAAATCGACCACAAGGGAACGACCACGATCGACTGGTTTGAGCCGTCGCTCGATGGAAAAAAGGTCGCAGTCTCTCTCTCCAAAGGCGGAAGTGAAGATGGCACTCTCCATTTCTACGATGCGACCGACGGCCGGGAGCTGGCCGACACGATCGCGCACGTGCAATATCCGACCGCGGGCGGGAGTGCGGCCTGGAACGGCGACGCCAGCGGCGTTTACTACACGCGTTTCCCGCGCGCCGGCGAGCGGCCGGAGGCGGACCGGAATTTTTATCAGCAGGTTTATTTCCACCAACTCGGCACGCCGGAAAGCAAAGACAGCTATGCGATCGGGAAAGACTTCCCGCGCATTGCCGAGGTCAAGCTCGACTCTTCGCATGACGGGAAATACATCCTCGCTTCGGTCGCGAACGGCGACGGGGGCGACTTCGCCCACTACTTGTTAGGCCCGGATGGGAAGTGGACCCAGATCACCCAATTCAGCGATGGCGTGAAGCTGGCGCGGATTGGCCGCGACAACGCGCTTTATCTCCTCTCGCGCGCCGATGCCCCGCGCGGCAAAATCCTGCGGCTTCCGCTCGCCACTCCGGAACTGGGGAAGGCGACGGTCATCGTGCCGGCGGGCGAAGCGGTCGTGCAACAGCTCGAGCCGACGGAGAAGTCGCTTTATGTTGCTGACTTGTTAGGCGGGCCCTCCCAGCTCCGGCGCTTCGATCTCGACGGGAGCAACGCCACCACCATCCCGGTGCCGGAAATTTCCAGCGTCCAGGAAATGACGGCGGAGGAAGATGGCTCGCTCCTCTTCCGCGATCAAAGCTACACCGCGCCGCCCGCCTGGTTCGTGGTTACGCCTAACGACGCCGAGCCGAAGAAGACCGCCCTCGTCGGCACGTCGCCGGTTTCGTTTTCCGACATCGAAGTGACACGCGAATTCGCCACCTCGAAGGACGGAACCAGGGTCCCGCTCAACATCATGCAGAAGAAGGGAACGAAGCTCGACGGCAACAACCCGACCCTGCTCTACGGCTACGGCGGTTACGGCATCAGCATGTCGCCCACCTTCGACTTTACCCGCCGGCTCTGGTTCGACCGCGGCGGCATTTATGTCGTGGCCAACATCCGCGGCGGGGGCGAGTTCGGCGAGGAATGGCACAAGGCCGGCAACCTGGCGAAGAAGCAAAACGTCTTCGACGATTTCGCGGCCGCGGCCCAGTATCTGATCGAGAAGAAGTACACCAGCGCGGATAAGCTCGCCCTGCTCGGCGGAAGCAACGGCGGCCTCCTCATGGGCGCGCTCATCACCCAGCATCCGGAACTGATGTGCGCGGTCGTTTCCGCGGTCGGCATCTACGACATGCTGCGGGTGGAGCTTGCGCCTAACGGTGCTTTCAACGTAACCGAATTCGGCACGGTGAAGAACGAAGACCAATTCAAGGCCCTTTACGCCTACTCGCCCTATCACCATGTCGAAGACGGGACGAAATATCCCGCCATCCTGATGATGACGGGCGCGAACGACGGCCGCGTCGCGCCTTATCATTCCCGCAAAATGACGGCTCGGCTGCAGGCGGCGAACAAATCGGACCATCCGATTCTGCTTCGGACCACGACCAGCGCCGGCCACGGCATCGGCACGGCTTTGAGTGAACGGATCAAACAGCAGGCCGACATGTTCAGCTTTCTCTTCGCGCAGCTCGGGATGACGAAATAAACGCCGTGCGACAATGAACCTCCGCACCATTCCCGGAGTTCTTGCCTGCGTTGGATTGGCGATCTTCGCCGGCGGTTGCCAGAAGACCGGCAAACTTCCGCCTGCCCTCGCGGCGCGCTTTGAGAAGGAAGGTATCGTTAGGCAAGCGGACGATCTCACCTTTCGGCGCACGGTTGCAGCCGGCCGGCGTGACTCTGGCTGGGAGGAGAAGCGCGCCTCGATCATCGTGACGACGGAAAGCGTCTTCCTCCACGTCAACGGGAAGCCGCTGGTCGAGATCACCCCGCATTCGACCGGCTTCTACGAAATTCATCGCGATCACGATCGGCTCAGTCTGCGCGCCGGCGGCGGCAAATCCGCCGTCAGCTGGTCCTTCCGGCCACCGGGCGAAGCGGAGAGCTGGGCGACCGATATTCGACTCGTGATCCGAAAAGCGAAGTCTCGTTAGGCGATTCGCCCTCGCCAAAGTTTAATTGCGGCGCTTTCTCCGCGCGCCGGACAGGCGAAGCAACCCTCCGCCGAGCGGGCCGAGATAAAAAGGAGTCGTTTTGCCTAACGGAATTCCCTTTCCCTGCGGAGGAGGAAAAGGCTGCTAGGATTCCGCATGCTTTCTCGAATTCTCTGCCTCGCAGTCGTCTCTCTTCTCGGCTGGTCCGAAGTGGAGGCGGCGGAAATGATCCCGTACCGGCCGCTGCGCGAGATCCCGATCGGCGGCGAGGGCGGCTGGGATATTCTCACGATCGATTCCGCCGCTCATCGCCTTTACCTCTCCCATTCGACGAAGGTGGTGGTGATCGATTTGGAAAAGAATGTCGTCGCGGGCGAGATCACCGGCACGCCCGGCGTGCATGGCTTCGTCGCCATCCCGGAGCTTGGTCGCGGCTTTTCCACCAACGGCAAGGAATCGAAAAGCAGCCTGGTTGACCTAACGACTCTCCGAACCACGGCCAGGATCGCGACCGGTCAAAATCCCGACGATCTGGTTTACGATCCCGACCATGGCGAAGTTTACGTCTTCAATCACAGCGGCGGCTCCGCCACCGTGATCAATGCGAAGACGGCGAAAGTCGTGGGCACGATCGCGCTTGGCGGGAGTCCGGAGTTTGCGGTCGTCGATCGCGCAGCCGGCCGCATTTATTGCAACATCGAAGACAAGAGCGGAGTGGTCGCGATCGACACCGCCAGGCACGCGGTGGTGGCACGCTGGCCGCTCGCCCCCGGCGAAGAACCGAGCGGCATTGCCCTCGACGCGACCCATCATCGCCTCTTCTCCACCTGTCACAATAAATTGATGACGATGCTCGATACCAAGTCGGGCGAAGTCGTGGCGACGGTTCCGATTGGCAGTGGCGTCGACGGCTGCGCCTTTGACGAGGCCACGCAGCTCGTCTTTGCCTCCTGTGGCGAGGGAATGGTCACGATCGCAAAGGAAGAAACGCCGGAGAAACTGACGGCCGTGCAGACGCTCCCGACCGAGCACGGCGCGCGCACGATCGCGCTCGATCCTGCCACCCATCGCATTTACCTCCCGTCCGCAAAATTCCAACCACCTCCGCCGGTAGCGCCCGGTGTGAAGCCGCCGCGACCGGTGATCGTGCCCGGTAGTCTTAAACTCCTGGTCTACGGCCCGGCGGATTCGCCCGCGCACTGAGCGAAACCTCGCCTAACGAGAAGCAAGGTCGCAATCGAACGTCTTCGCCCGCTTGCGACCCGGCTGAAACGTCCGCCTCGCGTCGCCCGCTCCGACTACATGTGTTCGATCATATTGTCGCCGAACTGCGAGCACTTGATCTCAGTCGCGCCTTCCATCAGCCGTGCGAAATCGTAGGTCACGCGTTTGCTCGCGATCGCGCCGTTCAATCCCTTCAGGATGAGATCGGCCGCTTCCGTCCAGCCCATGTAGCGGAACATCATTTCGCCTGAGAGAATGACCGAGCCGGGATTCACCTTGTCCTGGTTCGCGTACTTCGGCGCCGTGCCGTGGGTCGCTTCGAAAACCGCGTGGCCGGTGATGTAGTTGATGTTCCCGCCCGGCGCGATCCCGATCCCGCCCACCTGCGCTGCGAGCGCGTCGCTCAGGTAATCGCCGTTCAGGTTCAAGGTCGCGATCACGTCGAAATCTTCCGGTCTGGTCAGCACCTGCTGGAGCGTGATGTCGGCGATCGCGTCCTTAATCACGATCCCGCCGCCCGCTTTGCCCTCGGGGATTTTGCACCATGGGCCGCCATCGAGTTCCTCCGCGCCGAAGAAATTCTTCGCCACCGCATAGCCCCAATCCCGGAAGGCGCCCTCGGTGAACTTCATGATGTTGCCCTTGTGCACCAGCGTCACGCTCTTGCGCTTGTTCTGAATCGCGTAGCTGATCGCGCTGTGGATCAGGCGCACACTGCCGGAGTAGCTGACCGGCTTGATCCCGACGCCGACCCGCACCTCGGTCGGAAAATCCTTTGAGCCGACCCGCTCCCAGAACTCTTTCGCCTTCGCCTCCGTGCCGAAACGGATCTTGGCGAATGATTTCGGAAATTCCTGCTCGAGAAAATCGAGGACCTTCTTCGCTTCCGGGGTGCCGCCGGCCCATTCGATCCCGGCATAAATATCCTCCGTGTTCTCGCGGAAGATCACCATGTCGACCTTCTCCGGGCGCTTGACGGGCGAGGGGACGCCCTGGAAGTACTGCACCGGGCGCAGGCAAACGTAGAGATCGAGGAGCTGGCGGAGCGCGACGTTGAGCGAGCTGATGCCGCCGCCGACCGGGGTGGTGAGCGGGCCTTTGATCCCGACGAGATATTCGCGGAAAGCCTCGACCGTGTCGTCAGGGAGCCAGCTGTCGAATTTATCCTTCGCCGCCTGCCCGGCGAAAACCTCGAACCAGGAGATCTTTTTCTTCCCGCCGTAGGCTTTCTCGACCGCGGCATCCATCACCCGCACGCTCGCCGCCCAGATGTCGGGCCCGGTGCCATCGCCGCGGATGAAGGGAATGATCGGGCGATCCGGCACGTTGAGAGTTTGGTCGCGGGTAATCTTCTCGCCCGCGGGCGGAGTGAGGTCTTTGTAAGGCATGGCGGAATGTAAGGAGAAAGTTGGAAGTGAAAAGTAGAAGGTAAAAGGATGCGGTGACGGAGGCGAAGCCGAGGCCGGCTGGCGGAAAGGGAGATTAAAAAACCACCGGCCTGGCCTGCGGCTACCTTACGGCCGACCTGCGGAATAGAGGCCGAGGTAGTGTGCGCATGGGAGAAGGTCGCGAACGCACGAAATTGCAGGGCAAGCCTGCGGGGCGAAACACGCACCCGGCACAGGCGTCTACGCGATCTCAGCGCACGATCGTATGCCGATTTACGAGCCGCCGCCGGGCCGTGTATCCAACCGCCAAAAGCGCGAGAGATCCAGCCACCCAGGTTGATGGCTCCGGCGCGGGCGCGAGCGTGTCGAGCACGAGATCGATATGCCCGGAACCATCATAGCTGAACGTGCCGTGCCAGCCCGGATTGCTGATCGTCCAACTCGACGGCGCGCTTGCGGGCGTCCCGCTCAGCCCAGTGATGATGTCCTGATAGGTACCGATT
>DASXDC010000017.1:0-6197 GCA_036490855.1 Chthoniobacterales bacterium | reverse complement strand
TCGACGATTCGATCCGCGACTTTGCCATGCGCGACGTGACCCCACCAAAGGAGAACGTCGGTTCCGGCCAGCCAGCTTTTCGTTAGGCCATGCTCCCGTTCCTGCAAGGTCGCAGTGCGGATTTCGAGCGCCGCGTCCTCGCGCAGGCCCTCGGCAATGCATTTATGCATTCCGTCGGGATAAATTTTCCCGACCGTTCGGTTCTTGCGTTCATGCACGTTCTCGCCCCAGACGGTGACCCGGATCGACTTGCTCATGGCTCAAGAAAAGATGAATCGGGAAAGGAGGAAAGCGGGAACTTAACCGGCGCGCTTCGGAAAGGCGGGATGCCTAACGATAAGTTGGAGCGCCTGCCGTAGAAGGTCCCGACCGGGCGGAATTCTGTGCCATGGCGAAGCGCCGGAAGGGTGGGGGAGCGGAATCAAATCAAATTTCCGACCGGCGCGCGCCATCCGAAAAGTCTGGCCAATAATCGCGTCCAGTTTTCCGACCGGAATGAATTGCGCGATCGCCAATTTTCCGACAGGGATGACGAGACGCGGCTGGAGGATTTCGATTTCGCGGCCGAGCCACGAGGAGCAGTTGGCGATCTCGTCCGGATGAGGCACGCGGTCGCTCCCGCCGGCTGCTTTACCTGGAAAGCAGCGGCAGACCGCGGCGAAATAAATCCTGGCGCGCGCGTTTTCTTCCGTGAGTCCGCTTGTTTCCTCAAACCACCGAAAGAGCGTCTTACCCGCAGTCCAGGCGAACGGTTTCCCGACGATCGGCTCGCGCACTCCCGGCGCCTGGCCGACGAGCAGGACTCTGCTCAGGACCGCACCACCCGAGACCGGCGGCGGATGCATCCGCGGACAGCGCCGGCAGTGGCGCAAGCGCGCGACATGCTGATCGAGCTGTCGCTTTCTCTCCGTCGCGCCGGCCATCTGCCTAACGACGGAAAAGCGAGAAGAGCAGGCTCAGGACAATGCTAAGAATGATGCAGGTAACGACCGGGAAGTAGAAGGCGGAGTGTTCGCGCTCAATCCGGATATCACCCGGCAAGTGGCCGAGCCAGCTGGCGCCGAAGCCGCTCCAAAGCGCAATCCCGAGGGCCAGAATGATACCGCCAAGAATAACGAGCAATTTTCCAAACTCCTGCATCTCAGAAGAATTTGGCGGCCGGAACGGCAAACAGCAACCAAGTCTTTCCCCTTTTCTCGTCGGCCGCAGGCAATCCAGACGAGAGGATTTACTCTTTGTATTCAACCGCCACGAGAGTGGCGTTATGTCCGCCGAAGCCGAAGGAATTGTTGAGCGCGACGCGCACTTTCTTATCACGGGCCACGTTCGCGGTGTAATCGAGGTCGCACTCCGGATCGGGATTCTCGAGATTAATCGTGGGCGGAATCTGCCCGTCGCGAATTGCCATCGCGCAAACCGCCATCTCGACCGCGCCCGCTCCCCCTAACAAGTGGCCGGTCATCGACTTGGTCGAACTGATCGCGAGGCCGTTCCTGGCATGCTCGCCAAAGACTGTTTTGAGCGCGCGCGTCTCGCAGATATCGCCCAGACCGGTGGAAGTGGCGTGGGCGTTGACGTAGTCGACGTCGTTAGGCGAAACGCCCGCGTGCTCGAGCGCCATCTTCATTGCACGGGCGGCACCTTCGCCGTCGGGCGGCGGAGCGGTCATGTGGTAGGCATCGCCGGAAAGTCCATAGCCGGCCAGCTCGCACCAGATTTTCGCGCCGCGGGCCTTCGCATGTTCGAGCTCCTCGACCACCATCACGCCCGCGCCTTCGCCCATCACGAAACCGTCGCGATCGCGATCGAACGGTCGCGAGGCGCGCTGCGGTTCGTCGTTGCGGGTGCTGAGCGCTTTCATCGCGCCGAACCCGGCGAGACCGACCGGGATGATGGACGACTCCGCCCCACCGGCGAGGAAGATATCGGCATCGCCGAATTTGATGATGCGCCAGGCTTCGCCGATCGCGTTGTTGGAAGTCGCGCAGGCGGTAACGATGCACATGTTTGGGCCGCGCAGGCCAAATTCCATCGAAATGAGACCGCTCGCCATGTTGCTGATCAGCATCGGAATCGTAAAAGCCGAAACGCGACCGGGACCCTTATTGACCAGCGCGCTGTGCTGATCTTCAAGCGTTTTTAACCCACCAATGCCGCTGCTCACGAGGACGCCGAAGCGATCGCGATTCACTCTGTCGAGATCAATTCCGGAATCAGCCATCGCATGTTTCGTTGCTCCCATCGCGAGATGCGTGAAGCGATCGGTCCGCTTGTGTTCCTTCGGATTATTGAAAATCGTTTTCGGATCGAAGTCGCGCACTTCGCCGGCGATGCGCGTGTCGTAACCGGTGGTATCAAAGCGCGAGATGTCGACGATACCGCTCCGGCCTTCGAGAAGGTTTTTCCAAAAGACTTCGAGGTCGTTGCCTAACGGCGTGACGACTCCCATTCCGGTGATGACGACTCGGCGATTCATGCGGCTTGCGGCTACCTGTCACCCATCAAGGGTGTTTTGTCATCCCTCTCTCACCGGGTGCCCATCCCGACGCTTTGCACAGTCTGGAAAAGCTTGCCTTCGGTCTTAATCGAGGGCGCGATGATGATCTCGGTTTGTTGAAACTCCGGCAGCGAACTGGCGCCGACATTGCCCATGCAGGTTGTGATCGCGCCGATGAGGTTCTGGCTTCCGTCGTCCACTTCCGCGGGGCCGAAGAGGATCTGCTTGAGCGAACCAGTGGCGCCGACTTTGATCCGGGTGCCGCGCGGGAGATTGGCGTGCGGGGTCGCCATTCCCCAGTGATAACCGCTGCCCGGCGCTTCATGCGCCTTGGCGAAAGCGCTCCCGACCATGACGGCGTCCGCTCCGCAGGCGAGAGCCTTGCAGACGTCGCCGCCTTTGCTCATCCCGCCGTCGGTGATGATGGAAACGTAACGCGCGGTTTTCTTGAAATAAGCATCACGCGCCGCAGCGCAGTCGACTGTCGCTGTCACTTGCGGGACGCCAAGACCAAGCACACCCCGCGAAGTGCAGGCGGCGCCCGGGCCGACACCGATGAGGACGGCGGCCGGTCCGCATTCCATGATTTCGAATGTGGCATCGAAGCCGACGGTGTTCCCAACAATCACAGGGACGCGCATTTCCCGGCAAAAATTAGCGAGCTCGAGCGACTTATACTCAGACGAAACATGGCGCACGGTCGAGACGGTGCTTTGCACGACGAAAATATCCGCGCCTGCTTCCTGCGCGATCCTGCCAAAGCTTTCCGCCCGCTGCGGAATCGAACTTACCGCCGCCGGCACGCCGGCGTCTTTGATCTCGCGAATTCGAGCTGCGATCAAATCTTCCTGCACCGGCTCCTGGTAGATTTTTTGCAGAAGCGCGGTCACCTCCGACTTGTCGGCCTCGACGATTTTCTGCAGCACTTCCTCCGGATTTTTGTAACGACACTGTACGCCTTCGAGGTTGAGAACGGCGAGGCCACCGAGTTTGCCCATCGCGATTGCAAATTTCACATCGACGACGCCATCCATCGCGCTCGCCAGGATCGGGATTTTGAATTCGATCGGTTCGACGTCGCGGCGTTGCAGGCGCCAGCTAATGTCGACTTCGTTAGGATTAATCGTCACGTTTCCCGGGACGAGAGCGATCTCGTCAAAGCCGTAGGTGACGCGCGCTTTTCGGTTCCGGCCAATCCACATTCCCATGGTTAAATTCGATCCAGTTTGAAACGTTCGTTCAGGCTGCCGCAGCGCGGACAGCGCGGCAGAAGCGTCGGCGTTCGGTCCTCGAACTCGAAAGCGCAAATCACACACCGCAGCCGGTGGCGCAGCGCCCGGTGCTCACGGCGTCGACGATTCCACTCGCCAAATATCCAGAGGAGAAAAACCGCCGCAAGAAAAAGCAGCAGATAAATCGTGACGAGGGCGGCGAGGCTGACGCGAATCACGGCGCGCGCTCCGGTGGCGTCGCCGGCATGGTAAGATCGGTCCCAAACTCGAAAGTGCCCGTCGCCCAGACGAGACCGGGCGCGTTCGTTAGGGAAGGCGCTGCCTGGAATCGGCAGAGGCCGAGATAGGCCCTCGCTTCTTCATCGATCGCGGCATCACCGGAAGATTGCTCGAGAAAAAGATAGCGAATCGCGCCTAACGAATCGACTGCGATCCGAAAGCGGGCAGCCTGGGGCGCTTCGTCGAGCCCGGCTTTGAATTTCAGCTCGGGATGTGTCACCGCCAGGCCACTCAGCGCGCCGGAAAACACGAGTGTGCTCGGAGCGTGCAGCGGCGCCGCAGCGGGCGCAGCCGAAATCATCGGAACCGGCTGCGGAGGCATCGCCAACGGAGTCGAATCGATCGCCGGTCGCGGCCGTGGCGATTTCAATTGCGGTGGGACGGCCACGTAGGACGGGATATGTCCGAGTCTCGGCAGCTGAAAAGCTCGCGCATCGGGCGAACGCTGCGTCTGCGAAGCGAGCGCCGGATCTTCGGCATTCAGCCAGTTGAGGAAGGCGCGTGTCTCTTCGTTAGTCGGGGCAATCACGCTCACCTGCGCCGGTGGCGGGAGGAGCGAAATCGCCGGCGGATAAACGACTTGGAAGAGGTAAAAGCAGAGTGCATGAAGGGCGGCGGAGGCGACGAGAAAGCCGGCAATCGCCATCCGGCGGCGGCGGGGGCGTTCCCACCGGAAGAGCAGTTCGCCGGGCGGCTGCGCGAGACTCGGCGCGGTCACGGCTGCGGGGTGGTGGCGAGCGCGACGGAGGTGATACCGCGCTCGAGGGCCGCGTTGGTTACTTTCATCACGAGATCATACGAGACGAGCCGATCGGCTTTGATAATGATCGAGCGCCCTTCGCGTTTCGTTAGGTCCAGCGCCGGACCGAGCTGATCGAGCGTCACTTTTTGATCGCGCAGGTAGATCGTCGGATTCGGCCCGCCGGTAATGCTGATGATCTGCTGATTCGGCTGTGGACCGAGCGTAAAACGGGAGAACGGGACGGTGACCGAAATGCCGGGCTGGAGAACGAAGTTTGAGCTGAGGAGAAAGAAGAAGATGAGCAGGAAAACAATGTCGAGAAGCGGGAAGACGTAAAGCCAGCCGAAGCTGATGCTGGTGGTGCGCGAAAGCTTCACTTCTCGTTAGGCGCGAGAACGAAGCGCCGCTCCTAGCGATCAAAGCGCCGCTCGGCGCTTTTCTCCTGCGCTTGTTGAAAGCTGATGATCTCCGCCGAGGGCGCGTGGTCAGTCAGCATGTGGACCACTTCAATCCCGGCGCGTTCCATGTCGTGCATGAGAGTGTTGACCCGGGCCGAGAGATAGCTGTAGGCGACAAAGGTGGGGGTTGCGACGACCAGCCCGGCTGCAGTCGTGAGGAGACTCTTGTAAATTCCGGTCGAGAGTTCCGTCACCGTCGCATAACCACCATTGGAAGAGACGAGACCGAAAGCTTCGATCATTCCGGCGACTGTGCCTAACAAGCCAATCAGCGGGGTGAGATAAGCCAGAGTCGCGAGGACGCCGAGAAAACGTTCCAGCTTTGGCACCTCAAGTTGTCCCGCTTCCTGCACGATCTCGCGCAGCTCCGCTCGTGGCGCGTCATGTCGGATGATGGCGGCGTGAATCACTCTTGCCACCGGACCGGGGGTGCCGGCGCATTCGTGGAGCGCTTCCGCGAAGTTGCGCCGCTGCACGAGGTTGGAGAGCCCCTGCAGGAATTCGCCGACGTGGATCGTCGCGCGATGAAAATAAAAAAGCCGTTCCGCGAAAACGGCGATCGAGATGATGCTGCAAACCAGGATCGGCCACATGAGCAGACCACCCTTCTGGATGTAATCGATCATGCGAAGACCTGATAACTCTCTTTGACCACACTGGCAAGTAGAGAGAAGTCCTGGCCTAACGAACAAGAATCTGGGGCCAGCCGGGCGAAGAATCTTGGCCTAACGTGCACGCGCATCATTCGCCGGGCCCTTCTTTTCTGTCGTGCGCCCGAGCAGGTTTCCGCTGCCATCATAGACTGCATAACCGGATTGATGACCGGCGGCGTCGTAGCTGTAGACAATCTTGTGATGCAGGGCGCCATCCTTCCCCAACTGCGCTTCCTCCGTCAGACGGCCCGCCGGGTCGTATTTGTAGGCCGTCTTAAAGCGGAGAGTTCCATCCGGTCCAAATACCGTCCCGCTCTCATAACGGCCGAGGCCATC